>JBGCFJ010000532.1:0-11971 GCA_045106885.1 Saprospiraceae bacterium | reverse complement strand
CTTCCATATCCAATCATATTCCTTAAAATAATTTTGTTTTACTTCTTTATAATCATATTTTTCAATCAAAATACTCTTAAAAAGTGCAAAAAATGGATTTGGTTTTAAAGAAATATATTCTACAAAATTATCATCCGTATTTTCTCCATGAGCAAACTCATAAGTTAAAATGGCTGCAGGGCCAACAGCCTTAGCAAATACTAGTTTTCTTACAGGCGAAATCTCTAGAACCTCTTTTATTTTAAACTTATCCAAAAAATAAGTTCTAAATTTATTGGCTCGAAGATTATATAAAATTTTACTAGAAACAATAAGCGTACATTTAGTGATTGAGCTACAAAAATCTGAAACCCTTAATAAAAATGCTTGAGCAATTTGTTTATTACTTATATTTATCACTTCACCCTCTAATTCACTTCTTCCCTCAATATAATCCATATATGGACTATTTTTTACTTTCCCCCACGGTGGATTCCCCAAAATGAATTTTGGCTTTTCTTTTCTTAAAACCTCATTAAATTCACAAGTCTCATCAAAGAAATCTCCTACAAAAAAATTAGTTTTGAAAAGTGGAGGAAATTTAAAGCCTGCAATGTCTTTTGGCTCTTCAAAAAAATCAAGTAAGGTGATATATAATGAAAATATTGCAATTTCAATCGCTTCTTTATTCTTATCAATACCAAAAATATTATCAACTAATAATTTTTTTATAGCATCTTTATAAGTACCTGAGGATTGGTCAATATTTGGATTTTCTTTTTGATATTTAGCTATAATTAATCGTAGTGTTTCCACTAAAAAAATACCTGAACCACAGGCAGGGTCGAGCGTTCTACAATTTGTAGAATTTGTTTTCTTAAAATGAGGGACAACTGTTTGGCTTAAAATATAATCTACCAAAAAAGGAGGCGTATAAAAGGCTTTATCACTTTCTTGTCTATCTTTACCCATAAAATATTCGTAAACATTACTTACAAACTCTACTGGTATAATATCAAAATCGTAAATATTGAATAAAGATAACTGTCCATCTATATCATGCCCGCTGAATAAATTCTTTAAAATTTGTAAATGGTTTGCTTGTACTTTTTCTTCTTCGATTATCGTTACTTCCCCTTTTTTCTCTTTTAAAGGAAATAAATCACCATTAAAATCTTTCCTTAATTTACCAAATAAATCATATAATTCAATTTTACTCGTTATCAATTCAGGCAAATTTTCTTTAGTAATTTTTTGACCAAATTGATTTGTATAATTTAAAGCAACTCTTCTATCTATAAGATAACGGACAAAAATTAATCTTCCAATTAGACGATTTGCAATCGTTTTATCTAGCTTTTGAGTATTGATAAGAATATCTCTAGTTTTTTCGATATTCTTTAATAGTTTAAAATCAACCCTATTTTCTTTTTTAAAGTCCTTTTGATATTCATCCCAAAGTTTGCCCGTAACAATTTTCCAATAATTAAACTTCTCAACCTCTTTATAATCAGCTAATAAAGCTAACTTTTCAGTCGTTTGATTAAAAGAGAAACCATTAAAAATTGAAATGCCTGAATTATTATTGATAAAAATAATTGGTGCTTTATTAAAATTCCAACATTGTTTATGGATTATCTTTTCGTCTCGATTTTCTATTGAAAAGTCAAAGAATAAAATTAGTGGTTCCTCATTGAAGGTAAAAAAGGCGTAAGGTTTAATCTGTTGAAGAGCGTATTCAAATTTTTGTGGAAATAATCCTCTCCACTCATTTTCCGAAAATATGAATAGACCATTATCCTTAGTCAATTCAAGTTTATCAAAAAGGTCAGGAGTAGCATACATTATTAATGTGGTTTAAAAGTTTTATTTAGTTTTCTCATATAAACAAATGTAGGGAATTTTTCAATTTTTTGTTTATAATTAAAAAATATTTATCGAAAAAATTTTAAATTCAAAAGAGAACCCAATTGAAAACAGGCTAAATTTTACAAAAAGTGTGTATTGCATTAAAAAAGGGTCAAAGATATATCTAATCTATTGACCCTTTTTTATAATTCAAAATAGTTTTATCTATCTCGCAAAAGTAACCGACCGTCGTTCCCGAATAACCGTCACCTTAATCTGCCCAGGAAACTGCATCTCATCTTGAATTTTCTGAGAAATTTGGAAAGATAAAGTATCTGCTACTTCGTCTGATACTTTTTCACTTTCTACGATTACTCTTAATTCTCTACCTGCTTGCATCGCAAAGGCTTTTTGTACGCCATCGTGTGCCATTGCCAAATCTTCCAATTCGCCAATTCGCTTTAAGTAACTTTCTAAGATTTCTCTTCTTGCACCTGGTCTTGCTCCAGAAATCGCATCACAAGCTTGTACCAATGGAGAAATAATATTATTCATTTCTACTTCGTCGTGGTGGGCACCTACTGCATTGCAGATTACCGCATGTTCGCCATGCTTCTCACATAATTTCATGCCTAAAATAGCGTGCGATAATTCAGATTCTTCTTCTGCTACTTTTCCAATATCGTGTAATAGACCTGCTCGTTTTGCCATCTTCACTTGCTTAGGGCTCAAGCCTAATTCTGCTGCCATCATCGCACAAATATTCGCTGTTTCAATAGAGTGTTTTAATAAGTTCTGTCCATAAGAAGAACGGAAACGCATTCTACCAACCATCTTTACTAAGTAAGGCTGTAAACCGTGAATGTCTAAATCAATGACTGTTCGCTCTCCAATTTCGATGATTTGCTCGGTTAACTGCTTCTTCGTCTTTTCAACTACTTCTTCGATTCTCGCAGGGTGAATTCTGCCATCTGCTACTAATCGCTTTAAAGACAATCGGCAAATTTCTCTACGGATTGGGTCAAAACTAGAAATTACAATTGCTTCTGGCGTATCATCTACAACGATTTCCGCACCAGTCGCTGCTTCTAAGGCTCGAATATTTCGACCTTCTCTACCAATGATTTGTCCTTTTAAATCATCCGATTCCAAATTGAAAACAGAAACGGTATTTTCAATCGTATATTCCGCACACATTCTCTGAATGGTTTGAATTACAATTTTCTTTGCTTCTTTATTTGCATCTGCCTTTGCACGAGTAATGGTATCTTTTATGATAGACATTGCATCCGTTTCTGCCTTTGCTTTTACGGCTTCTAATAATTGTTCTTTTGCTTCTCCTTCTGTTAATCGAGAAATATTTTCTAATGCCTTAATTCTTTCTTCATTTGCTGCTTCTAATTCCTCTTTTTTCTTCGCAACAATCTTGATTTGCTTGTCTAAATTTTCTCTTACCGTCTTTATTTCCGCTTCTTTATTCTCTACTTCTTGTTTACGCATGGCAAACTCTTCTTGTTTTTCCTCCAGTGCTTCTTCCTGTTCTTTTACGTCCGCCTTCAATGCTTTTGCCTCAAACGCCAAATCTTTCATGTCGATTTTGTGCTGAGCTTTTTCGCTCTCAAAATTAGATTTTAAGCCATTAAACTTATCTTTCGCCTCCTGAATCTTTTTTTGCTTAATTTTTTCATTTTTTGTTTCCGCTCTATTAACAATTTTATCTGCCTTTAATTGAGCTTCGTCCTGTGTACGCTTAGCGGTTAATCTTGCTTCCTGCAATACTAAATCTGCTTTTCGGTTAATCTCATCCGTCTTGCTTTGATTTTGTTTAGCAATAAAGGACTTCCCGAAAAAATAACCCGCAAGTATACCAACGACTGCTCCTATTATCAGTCCTAAGAATGGTTCCATAATTTCCTCTGTTTATGTTATATATATGATTGAAATAGGACGATATTATTTGTTGATTGGTAAGTCCTCAATGTATCAACGAATTCATTCGTCGCAGTTCCTATAAGCAAGTGACGAGTGAATCTCGATAAATCGAGGACAAGTTTCGTCATTACGTTACAGCGAACTGTATTGAGTATTTACATTGCTTGAATCTAAATGCTTGATAAACAAAGCTAATACGCAAATTGTCTAGTATTCAATATCTAGCATCTAGTATCAAAAATCTAATATTTAGATAAATCAAGTTTATTCAACCAGTAAATCGTCCAGTAAATTGTCAATTGCTTGAAGAGAATCAGCGAGTGGATTGGTAGGAAAATTAGTAGTAGTTTTGGTTCTAGCTTTATGTAAATCAACTGAATAATTCAATAAAGTCATTGCCAACAAATCTTGTTTGTCTTTATTGGTATAAGTAGATTGGAATTGCCTAATTTTTACGTTTATTTCTTTCGTCAAACGCAAAATAACTGGCTCATCTTCAGCTTTTACCTTTAAGGAATATGGACGGCCAGCGATGACGACTGTTATTCTTTTTTTATTGTCTTGGTTATCCATATTCAAAACCGATGGGAGAAATGTAAAAGTTTAAAATTGCTAATTTAAAATTGAGAAATAAAAACTATTTCCTTTCTATCATTAAACTTAGATGAATTCATCCATTATTTTACAAAGTCTCAAATTCTATACTAATCTTTTCTAAAAATTCCTATATGTAAATAAAAAAGAGAAAATAAATAGTCAAATTTAAAACTTCAACGTATTGGTTGTCAACACTTTTGAATTTCAGATTTGTAATTTTCAATTTTACTAAATCATACACTCCTCTTATTCCTCTTCTTCAATCACCGCCTTTGGTGATTGGGTCAATAATTGCGCTCTTAATATAGCTAATTGATGCTTTAGATAACTTGTTTCTTCCGCATCACGCTGCAATTTAGTGCTTAATTTGCTATTTTCCTCAACTAACAGGCGATTTTCTAAACGGAGGTTCTCCATTTTTGATGCCAGTTGCGTTATTTTTTCTTTAATGTTCGCTATTTTAGTTGATAGCTCCATTTTTTTCGTGTGTTTGTTATATAGTGTTTCTAGTCTTTTAAATCATGGTAATTTTGAAAATCACCATGATTTATTAGTACTTCTATCGTCTAATTTGTGCGTTTAAATTACGCTCAAAAATTTGTATCAATTTATTCATTTCTTTATCAACGAATTTATCGACTAAAGTTTTAGTCTTGTCTTCAAAAATAAAGCTAACCGCATAGGATTTTTTGCCAGCTCCTAATTGGTCTTCATTCGTATAAACGTCAAAAAGGTTAATATCTTTTAAACTCTTCTTATTTGTTTTACGTGCAAGGCGTACAATATCGTTGAAACTAACTGCATTGTCAATAACTAAAGCTAAATCTCTACGAACTGTCGGGAATTTATTCAATTCTTCATAGCCAATCTTATGTTTCTTCGTCGCTTTGATTAATGCATCAAAATTAATGTCCGCATAATACACCTCACTCTTTATGCCCATTGCTTTGGCAATCTTCTTTTGTACTTTACCAAATTTAGCGACAATTTGTTGCCCTCTGAAATATTTGTACCCCATAGAGAATACGTCATCTTTCAGATTATCCTCTTGAAAGCCTTTTACGCCTAAACGTGCTAAAACATTATTGACATAGGCTTTTAAGGTATAAAAATCTGCTGGTATTTGTCCTGTCTTCTGCCAGTTTTCACTCGCTTTCTGCCCCGTTAAAAATAGGCTTAAATGCTGTGTTTCTTTATGCCCTCCTTCTTCCGTCTTTTTATACGTCTTACCAGATTCAAATAATTTTAAATCTATACTTCGGCGATTCTGATTATGTGCAATTGCTTCCAAACCACTGAACAACATCGTTGGTCGCATCACATCTAAGGTAATATTAGAGGTATTATTAACAAAAACTAATGCTGCTTCTGGAATTGGTAAAATTTCTCTAGAATAACTAGACTTTGTTAAAGACACCGCCATCATTTCATTGAACCCATTCGCAGATAAATAATCGCCTACAACGTTTCTTAATTCTTGTGGACTTGGTCGCTTAGTCGCTACGACAGAATTTTTTACCTGTGTAGGAATCGGCACTTTATTAAAACCATAAATCCGTAAAATCTCTTCTATCAAATCGGCTTCTCTCGTTACATCTGCTTTATTAGTCGGTACCGCAACTACAAATGATTCCTCGCCATCTTCCAAAATTTCCATTTCCATGGCTTCTAAAATCGCTCTGATTTCTGCTTTTGGAATATGCACGCCAATCAATCGCTCTACATTTCTATAGGCTACTTTTATTTCTGCTCGCTTAATTTCTGTTGGATAAATATCTACAATTTCAGAGGCAATTTCTCCACCCGCTAATTCTTTGATTAATTGCGCTGCTCTTTTCAAAGCATAAACAGTAATATTTGGGTCACTTCCTTTTTCAAATACTTTTGCCGCATCGGTTCTTAAGTCGTGATGGAAACTCGTTTTTCTAGTTGTCTTTGCATTAAAATGTGCAGATTCTAAGAAAATATTGGTTGTTCCGTCTGTTACTCCAGATTTTATACCACCGAATACGCCTGCAATACATAGACCATTGGATTCGCCATCGCAAATCATTAAGTCTGTGTCGATTAATTTTCGCTCTACTTCATCTAAGGATAAAAAGGTCGTTCCTTTAGCTAAATTCTTAACAATAATCGTTTTACCCGTGATTTTATCTGCATCAAAAGCGTGTAACGGTTGTCCTAATTCGTGTAAAACAAAATTGGTAATATCGACCACATTACTAATTGGGCGCACCCCAATAGATTGCAATCGAGCTTTCAACCAATCAGGCGATTCTTTTATCGTTACACCTGAAATAGAGACGCCTGAATATCTTGGACAAGCTACCGTATTTTCTACCGTAACCTGAATAGGTAAGTCGTGATTATCTACTTTAAAATCGGCTACAGATGGCATTCGAACTTCGCCAGAATGTCCATAATTAATTTTTAAAGCTGCTGCCAAATCTTTAGCCGACCCAGTCTGATTTGTCCCATCCGAACGATTAGGCGTTAAGCCGATTTCATAGACGTAGTCATTTTCTAATTCGTAGTGGTCTTTAACTAAAGTACCAACTGCCAAGTCTTCTGGCAAAACAATAATACCATTATGGTCTGTGCCCAAACCAATTTCATCTTCTGCGCAAAGCATCCCCATCGATACTTCTCCTCTAATCTTGCCTTTCTTAATTTTGAAAGGGTCGCCAGCTAAAGGATGTATAGTCGTACCAACAGTTGCGACAACTACTTTCTGTCCTGCCGCTACATTCGGCGCTCCACAAACAATCTGTAATAATTCCACTCCACCAACATCTACTTTTGTTAAGGATAATTTATCTGCATTGGGGTGTTTGCCACATTCTTTGACATGACCAACAACTAAACCTGCCAAGCCGCCAGGAATACTTTCAATTTCTTCCTCGCCTTCTACTTCTAGGCCAATGTCCGTCAGAATTTCTCCTACTTTTTGTGGTGGTAAATTAATATCTGTATATTCTTTTAACCAATTAAGGGCTAATTTCATGTCGTCAATAAAAATTAAAATGAAAAAGAAAATTCAAAATGAAAACTCTTCCGCTATAAAATCAGTTCCATTTTTTTTAAATAAAGGTGCAAAGATAGGGATTTTTAGAATGGGATTTCTTACTGACATCTGTTTTGTTTATGGAGGATTCCCTACTATTTTTGTATTTTTGAAAAATCAAAGAACCCAATAAAACTTTAAAATTGATAAAGCGTTCCAATAGCATAAAAATAATCGAAAAAATGGCAGAAAAAAAGCATCAAAAGCATACCAAACTCAGCAAACCTAATTACGGTTTTTTTGGCAGAAATGAATGGGCAATTATAGGCACGCCTTGCGGTAATATTCAGCAATTAGCTTATAAAATAACGGAACGATTGGCCAAAAAACATAAACTGAGCTATGTTGATGCCGACCATAAAAGTACAAATGAAGCGGGAAAAGAAAATTCAACAGTAGATAATGCAATGGATTTTGGCGCAAACTTGAACTATATTGACAAAATAGACTTTCATCGTTTTGATACCAAAGCAAAATTAGATACCTACCAATTTCGACAATACTTTAATGAATCAGATTTAGTGTTGGTGAATGGCAATCATTTTACAGCCAAAAAACAGATAGTTGTAATTGACCCTAAAAAAGAAAAATCGCTCGCTAAGAAGTTAGACCGATTAACAGATGTTGGATTGATTTTAATGACAGCTGATGCCAAAGGTATTCCCGATTACTTAAAAGAACATTTACCTAATATTGACGAAATTCCAACCTACCCTTTTTCGAGAAGTAGCAGAATTGCTGCTTTTATAGAAAAACAATTAGTCGCTGACAAACCACCACTTTATGGTTTAGTTTTAGCAGGTGGCAAAAGTCAACGAATGGGGAAAGACAAGGGACAAATTAATTATCATGGCAAACCACAGCGAGAATTTATGGCAGATGTGTTGAATGAAATCTGTGATGAAACTTTTTTATCAGTTCGGTCAAGCAAAAAGGAAGCGCCAACGGATTATCCTTTTTTAGAAGATACTTTTTATGACTTAGGGCCTTTTGGGGCGATTGCATCGGCTTTTCGGCATCGACCAAATGCTGCTTGGTTAGTTGTTGCTTGTGATTTGCCTTTACTGGATTTAGAAACTTTGGATTTCTTAGTCAAAAATAGACAGCCTTCCGCAGTAGCTACTGCTTTTAATAGCCCCGTCAATCAATTTCCAGAACCATTAATTAGCATTTGGGAACCGAAAAGTTATCCCATTTTATTACAATTTTTAGCCCAAGGTTTTTCTTGTCCAAGAAAGGTATTAATTAATTCGGAAGTGCATTTAGTGGATGCGCCAGAGGGACAGAAATTGATGAATGTGAATCGACCAGAAGAGTTGGCAGAGGTAATGAAATTGATACAATTATAGCGCTAATTTGAGGCTTCTAAGACATATTTATTTACCCATGTTCCCATTCTATATTCATAACGCAAAGCGTTTTGTATCTGACGAAAAATAGTACTTTTTCCAGAACCATTAGGTCCTGCGAACATTCTCATTCTTTTCATTTCAACTCAATTACTTTCGAGGAAAAATCACTATTTTTAATTGCCTCTAATTTTCCTACAATTTTCCTTTTTCCATTGGCCTTTTCTTCATAAATCACCCCATCTTCTGCATAAGTTATCGTTAAACCTAAAGCTTTCGATTTTTCAAAAGCCCTTGTTGTTGCCTTTTGCACTAATTCATTGAGTTTTTCAGCATCATCGTCAATTGATAAAATATCTATTTTTTCTTTCATTTTAAAACGTTTTAAACAAATATAACTGCTATTAGCCTCAAAAACAACCTATCAGCAATGCTTAATTAAACAATTATTTTACATATATCATTAATTTTTTAACAAATATTAACCGTAAAATCACAAAAATTGCATCTGTTTTGAATATCTCCCGTTTTTAGTATAGCCCCCTACTAATGACTCTATGACTAGTGACTTACTGACTAACTCATTTAAAGATATTTCAAATACATGCGGTCAAAGCAATATTCTATTATCTCTTTCTTTTTTTTAAGTTATTTATTTTTAAATCAATCTCTATTTGCGCAAAATTTTTCGCCTATTTCATCTGCGGAAATTCGTCCATCCAACACCATTATCTATTCCAATTATAATACGCTTGAAAGTTGTACCAATATTTCAGCTAAGGACTATCCAGTACAAATGGCACGGTTTCAACTTGACCGACCAGGCTTTATTCAAAAAATTACTTTACACTTAGACGGTAGAGCTAAAGGAAAATTTACCACGCATATTTATGGGCATGAAAGTGGTTTAAATTTTCCGTTTTTTGCCAAAGATTTGACCCCACCTATCCAAAAGAAGAAAAGAAAGAGGGGCTATCAAGCGATTGAAATAGAATTACCTAATCCTGTTTTTGTCAATAATGACCAATTTTATATCGTGCTTGATAATTTCACTGGAGACTTTGGATTGAAACAAGATGCTACCTTTTATCAAGATTTCTGCAACTCTGAAAATGGCGGCAATTATTATCCGACTATTTTAGAGACTCCTTTTAGAAAATTACATGGAGAAAATTGCGCCTTAACGATGGATGTGACCATGCAATTAGTGCCAGCCGTGCCACCCATTTTTGAAGAGGTCACTAAAAATGTAGGCATTCCGCTTAATTTATATAATGAACATATCGCTTGGGGAGATTTGGACGGAGATAATTGGTTAGATTTAATCGTAGCTGACCGAATCTATAAAAATAAGGAAGGGCATTTTGAGGATATTACCCAAAAAATATTTGGACAACTTTCTTTTGGAGTTACAGGTGCTGCCTTTGTCGATATAGATAATAATGGGCGACAAGATATTTTATTGTTTGGTTATAGAAAAAGCGCCTTGTATATCCAGACAGCATCAGGTGTTTTTGAAGAAAAAGCAATTGATTTACCACCTTTGCCTTCTCTTCATGGCTTTAGCATTGCCGATATTAATAATGATGAGTATCCCGATTTAGTATTGGTTCAATTATGGGACGCTTATCCTGTTCCTCAACCTAATTATCTTTTTTTAAATGACCAAAAAAATAATTTTAAAGAGGTTACAAAGCGATTATACCCATCACATAATGGACAAGAAAATCAACCGCTAGGTTTTGATTGTATTCCAAATGCAGATAGTACTTATTACGCAAATTTTAATAAAAACAAACGGAGTCGAGGTTGTCAATTTACAGATATTGATTTGGACGGAGATGTAGATTTATATATTACCAATTACTTTTTAGAAACGGATGAGTTGTACTTAAATGACGGACAAGGATTCTTCACCTCCTTGCTTGCCCCTAAAGCTGTTGACCAAAGCAGTACGGTTAGTAATCATGGAACGGGCGTAGACTGGTACGATTATGATAATGATGGTGATTTTGATTTGTTAATGCCTCAATTAGCACATCCAGGGTATATGAAAAAATATGACCATAGAGGGACGACTATTTTTAGAAATGATAGAAATAAATTTACAGACTTACGGGACAGTCATGGTATTGAATATGAAGAAACTCATGCTGGTGCAACCTTCGGAGATGTCAATAATGACGGTTTAGCAGATATTATAACGACCGTTTACTATGACTGTCGGTATATAGATTTATACTTACAACAACCGAATCATCGCTTTGAATTGAGTACTTACCAATCTGGTTTAGCCAAAATTTCTACTGGAAATGATGCTTGTTTTGTCGATTTTAATAATGATGGTTTGCTCGATTTGGCTATGGGGATTGATGATAAATTTAGGCTATTCAAAAATAAAAAACCAACAACCAATGCTTGGATAAAATTACAATTACAAAATGTGGTTGGCAATCATTTTGGCATAGGTGGCATTGTTAAAGTCTACGCCAATAATCAAGTGTATACCCAAGAAGTCAATGCGGGTAGAGGGCAAAAAATGCAGAAACCTACTATTTTACACTTTGGTTTAGGTGCAGCTACAAAGATTGATAAAATAGAAGTGAAATGGCAAAAGAATCAAGTAGAAACTTTCTTTAATTGTCAGATTAATAAAGCGTATACTTTGGTTAGGGGTGGGCAGGAGGTAGTCCACAAAAAATGATAGGCAACTCAATGCCAACTCCTTTCTAAATCCGTTGCCTTCATTCATCCGTTGGAAAACATGACTATTAATAGATAATTAAAAACAACAGATTATTATTTATACCTTATCTAACATCCCTGCCTTTTCAATAAAATCATGCCCTTTCACTGATGGTTTAGTCAATAAACTGACCACAATATAAATGACAAAAGAAGCCAACATTCCTGTCATCGCTTGAGCAGTAGAAGCAATTTCCCAAGGCACATTAATACCAATATCAAAAGCTGCCAATAAATTAAAAGAAGAAAATAAAATACCAAAAACCATAGACGCCATTGCACCCGCAGAAGTCCCTCTTTTCCAAATAAATCCCATGACTAAGGCAAAGTGGAGAAAATAATTAGCCAGTTAGACCAGTCAATTTTTCTTCTAAGGAATTCAAAAAATGCTTGCATAATGGATTATGGACGCATTTTTTGAGTTTCTTAGAAGGGAAAAAGGCGGTATAAATGGTTG
>JBGCFJ010000531.1:0-12890 GCA_045106885.1 Saprospiraceae bacterium | reverse complement strand
GTCACTAAGCAATTAATCTTATCTAATCAACAAAAAAAAGGTTTAAAAAAAAGACAAATTCCTATAGTAGTAACCGTCCATGACGAATACAGTGTCCCATTTCCAACAAATCTAAAACATCGAATAAAACAGCAATTTTATCGCTTTGAGGATATTATTGACCATTTCATTATTCCTGCCAAACATTATTACCAATTACTGGCTAAAAATAAGCGAGCCAATATTCACTACATTCCTCACTTCATAAATCTGGAAAACTGGCGGTATCATCCAGCAATTAATACAAAAAAGCAATTATTATTTGTAGGAAGACTGGAACAAGAAAAGGGTATTTTTTTACTATTAAACACCTTGGCAGCATTAGTAAAAGAAGATGCAGACTATCAATTGACAATAGTAGGAGAGGGCAAGGAAAAACAAAAAATACATCAGCAAATAAAAAGCCTAGGGATTGCTAATAATGTCCGTGTAGTCGGTTTTAAAACAGCTAAAGCATTAAGCAATTATTATCAACAGGCAACACTATTAATCGTCCCTTCACTAAAAAAAGAACTATTTGGACTAGTAGGGATTGAAGCCCAAGCAAGTGGCTTGCCAGTTATTGCTAGTGACTTGGCAGGGATGCAGGAATGGTGTATCCATCAGCAAACAGGCATGACTTTTAAGGCAAAGAATGCAAAACAATTACAACAACAAATACAGAATCTAATAGCTGATACCATACTTCAAGAAAAACTTATTAAGAATGCCTATCAATTTGTAATCAATAACTTTTCAGAAGAAAAGGCGATGACTCAACTTCTTGATTTATACAAAACAATTTTGCATGAGGTTTAATAGAAAATTATTGAAACGCTTTCTACAATTAAAAGAAGCCGCCTTGGTGAAGTATTCTAAATTTCATCATTTGGATAAATTAATAGGCCCAAATGTATTGGTTTTATCTCCACATCCCGACGATGATGTATTTGGTTGTGGCGGTACTTTAGTTAAGCATATACAACAAAGACATCATGTTTACGTCGTTTATTTATGCCAAGGAGATAAAGGAATAGCGAATAAAAGTGGCGTAGAAGCAGCAAAAATAAGACAGCAAGAATCCTCAAAGGCAGCAACTATATTGGGCATACCCAAAGAAAATTTATTTTACCTAGCTCAAAAAGATGAACAATTAACCGCTAGTAAATTTGTGTTAACCGAATTGAATGCATTGTTTGCAAAAGTAAAACCCAATATCATTTATTTACCTTCTTTTACAGACCATCATTCAGACCATTTTCAAACAAACCTCATATTAAAAAAATTACTAATAAAGAACGTTTGGGTAGCAGGTTATGAAATTTGGACACCACATATCCCCAATCGAATAGTCGATATTACTACAGTAATGGACAAGAAATTACGAGCGATTCAAGCACATCAAAGTCAATTAGTCGCATTAGATTATTTGAATGCTATTAAAGGATTGAATCAATACAGAGCTTGCCTTTATCCGAAAAGACAGTATGAATATGCGGAATCTTTTATCCTTGCTAGGAAGAAGGATTATTTTGAATTGATGAATGAGAGGTCAGATAATTGATTGTTTTTCAATTTTAAACATTTTACTATTTGATAAATCTTTGTAACTTTGAAGAACTACACCAAAAATAATAAAAATGAAATTTGTAGATGTAAAAAACGATGTTGCATTTAGAAAAATATTTGGTAACGAAAACAAGACAACTATTCTTATATCTTTTTTAAATGCGATTTTAAAATTAACAAGCGATAAAAAGATAAAAGAAGTTAGTATTGCTAACCCTTATCAATTACCAAGAATTGCTGGCGAGAAGGCCTCCATTATTGATGTACGTGCAATAGATGAAAAGGGACGACAATTTGTGGTGGAAATGCAAGTGGCTGATGTAGATGGTTTTGATAAAAGAGTACAATATTACACTTGTCGAGATTATTCTATGCAAATAGACCGAGGTGAGCAATATCCTTTACTAAGACCTACTTATTTTATTGGAATTTTAGATTTTGATTTTTTTGAAAGCGAAAACTATTTGTCTAATCATATTATAGTGAATGGGGAAACATACGAGCATAAATTAAAAGATATTCAATTTAATTTTATAGAGCTACAAAAATTTAATTTACTAGTTGATGACTTACAAACTTTAATTGAGAAATGGGTCTTTTTTATTAAAAATGCAGAAAACTTAAACGTTATCCCTGCTAATGTTGATGATGAAGGGTTACGGCAAGCTTATCAAGATGCGGATAAACATAGTTGGGGAAAAGAGGAATTAATTGCCTATGATAATGCTTCGATTGCAGAACAGGACGAAAAAGGAAAATTGATAGCTGCGATGGATAAAGGTAAAACAGAAGGTAGAAAAGAAGGTAGAATAGTAGAAAAGGAAGCAATTGTAAAAAGGTGTTGGAAAGAAAAAATGTCAATTGAACTTATTGTTAAACTTGCTGATTTGTCAACTGAAGAGGTTTCCCAAATTATTGAAAAAATCAAGGATTAAAAGTATTAATTTGTGCCAACAACCACTCCTTCTCCGCCACATTCCGAGTAGCCAAAATAGTTGCTCGCAAAGCAATAATTTCCTTTTCCGTCATTGCTTCCAATTGCAATAGTTTTCGAGTAAATTTAATGAAATTCAAGTATAGTTTTCGATGATACCCTAGTCCTCGTTTCCGATAAATATAATTTTGAAAACTATCCAATAAAGAATAAAGGGCTTCAAAATTGTCTTGGTCATAATAAATAATAACCAACATTCGGCGAGCCGTTAGGCGCTTACACAAAATTTAAAACCAACAAAATGTCGATAATTGTTAATCTCAAATTCAACTTCAAATTTAACCTCAGATTCCCGTCGAAGGTGGTTTAAAATTGAAAATTTGAAATTGAAAATTGAAAATTAAATTTTACTTAGATTATTAAAGACATCTTTGGTGCTAACCTGCTGTAATAATTCCATAGCTTTGCCATAATTAGCGGTTCGATAATGCAAGAGTGCAAGGTTATAACAATAGGTGCTTGCTCTGTATTTTTTTTCTAAAAAAGGTTTATACGCTTCAATAAAATAGCCAACATATTCAAATTCTTTTAGCCCCAATCCTAAAGCGATAATATTTTTATAATGAAACCGAGAAAGAATGCCATTTTCAAAAAATATTTGCTGCTGAAGGCCGTCTTTATACAATTCAAGTGCTTCTTTTCCAAAGGCAATTTCTTGGGCATTCAGTCGCTTAATGCAATAATTTAGGGCAAAGGAATAAATGTCTTGTAACTCTCTAGGGGGAAAACAGGCGCTATAAGTAGCAATTAATTGCCGTAGTTTTTGAAAATAAGCCAATGAGTTTTCTATAGCTAAGACTTGATAACAATGATAATAAATGGAAATGGCAGGATTATTCGCTGTCTCATTTTTAGTCAAATACGCCAAAACAGCAGGGAGGAAATTGGGCTCAAATTGGGCATTGTCTAAAGATTGATGACTCAGTATTTCTGCACTTTGTCGAAGTTTATTAATGATAAAAAATTGGTCTAATTGTTCACCGGATTCTAGGAGTCCACCCGCTTCACCTCTAGTTTGACTTGTCGTAAATAAATAGCGTTCATTTTGCAGTAAATAATTTTGGAAATAATAAATTTGATTGCGTAAATCTGTTTTTTCTAGTAGGGTAGTGGTAGCCGTTAATTCTTGTTCAAATAAGCGATTCACGCCTTTTTTTCGATAGGCTTGCACGACGGCTATTTGAGCATTAGATAAATTAGCCCCTAAAGTAGTTATTGATGATGTAGTGGTGTTTTTAGATGGGAGTAATTCCTTAGAAGGAATGATGGTTTATCAGGGAGCAACTAACACGATTCAGCCAACGAATAACCTGCCCACTTATACACCTGGATAAAGTATAGGTGAACTTCAGTTCACCGAGATTTTTAGAGCGGATAGTCAACAGACAACAGATAACATAAATTTGTTGTAATAAAACCAGCGAACAACCCAATATTGGTAATTTAATTATTTTATCTTAACTTAGTTTTTTTAAAATACGTAAAAGATTAATAGCAAATACATCAGTCAATCATTTTGCGAACAAGTAAACGAACTTTACTAAAAATCGACTGTTTTAAAAAAAGTATACGTTGATATCCAGAATTTTACGAATTCGTAGTTCATCATTCATCGTTCATTGTTTTTTAAGAAATTACCCACAGAAAAAAAATAATTAAATTGCTCACAATCAAAGAATTAACCTACAAATTGTTTTTCATGAAGAAAAGAGGCGTTTTTTTATTAGCCCTATTAGCGGGCGTAATCGGCTATGGTGCTTGGTGTGCAGACCCAATCAACCCCGACAAAGAGAAATTGGTGATGGAAACATTATTGGCTGTCATGGACCAAGTACATTTCAATCCACAAAACCTCAACGACGATTTTTCCAAAAAGGCATTTAAAAAATATTTGAATGATTTAGATGGAGCAAAATGGTTTTTTACCCAAGAAGAAGTGGACCAATTAAAGCAATATGAATTAAAAATTGATGATGAGGCAAATGCAGGGACTTTAGAATTTTTTAGTTTATCGGTTGATTTACTAGATAAAGCCATTGTCCGAAGCGAGCGAATCTATAACGAATACATTGACTATGATTTCGATTTTGATAAAAAAGAAATATTGGAGTTGGACAGTGATAAAAAGCCTTTTCCAAAAGACGAAGCAGAACAAAAAGAATATTGGCGGAAATATTTAAAATATCAAATTGTCTCGAAGTTAGATGAGAAAATGGATGCGCAAACCAATTTAGCCAAAAGAGATAAAAAGAAGACTGACAAAGGAGACATCCTAGAATTAGAAAGCTCAAAAAATAAGGAGGCATCCGCAGAAAAAAAGACAAAAGCGGAATTAATCGTCGAAAGTCAAGAAGAAACCAAAGAATTATACGATGGTATTTTTGAGCGAATCAATGAAATGCGTCGGTCAGATAGATTTGAAGCATATTTGAATGCTTTTGCAAATTTATACGACCCCCACACCACTTATTTTAGCCCTAAAGGAAAGCAAGATTTTGACATTCGTATGGGCGGAAAATTAGAAGGTATCGGGGCTAGATTGGGAGAAGAGGGAGATTATACCAAAATTGCATCCATTGTTCCAGGTGGGCCAGCATGGCAAGGTAAAGAATTAGAAGTAGATGATATTATCTATCGAATAACCCAAAAAGGAGAAGAAGGAGAAGATATTAAAGGAATGCGGATTGACGATGTCGTTTCGAGAGTAAGAGGGAAAAAAGGAACAGTCGTTATCTTGACGGTCAAAAAGAAGGATGGCTCGATGCAGGATGTGGAAATAGAAAGAGATGAAATTATTTTGGATGTTGCTTATGCCCGTTCAGCGATTATGGATGTAACAGAAAAAGTCAATAATATTGGCTTCATTCGATTGCCTTCATTCTATTCTTCTTTTGATGGTGGAGAAGGTAATAGCTGTGCCATTGACGTAGCTAAAGAAATCGAAAAATTAAAGAAAGAAAATGTCAATGGAATCATCTTAGATTTGCGATATAATGGCGGTGGTTCTCTACCAGATGTAATTGATATGAGTGGTTTATTCATCGAAGAAGGCCCTGTAGTCCAAGTGAAATCTCGGAGTCGACCAGCTCAAGTTTATAATGACGAAGATGAAAGTGTATTATATGATGGACCACTAATTGTGATGGTGAATGTCCATAGTGCTTCTGCATCTGAGATATTGGCAGCGGCTTTACAAGACTATAAAAGAGCAGTGATTGTCGGTAGTGAATCGACTTTTGGTAAAGGCACAGTACAAGGCTTTTTTGATTTAGATAGAGCCTTACCAGGAAATTCGGATTTAAAACCATTAGGGCAAGTAAAATTAACTTTCCAAAAGTTTTATAGAGTCAATGGTGGGTCGAATCAATTAAAAGGAGTGATTCCTGATATTGTATTACCAGACCAATTTTCTTATATCAAAACAGGAGAAAAAGAAGAGGTCAATCCTTTAGCATGGTCAGAGATTGACCCTGTTAAACATAGCCAAAATGTGTATCGGATGCCTAATTTGACACAGTTAGCCGCAAAAAGTAAAGTGAGGATTCAAAATAGTGAAGTATTTACCTTAATTGATGAAGATGCTAAACGCTTAAAAGAGAATCAAGATGATACAGTTTATCCAATTGATTTAGCTGGATTTAGTCAAGCAATTGATGACCGTAAAGCGGAGTCTAAAAAATATACCGACATTTTGGATAAAGACATTGCAGGTTTAAATATCCGAAATATGGAGATAGACCTAAAAGAAATGGCATCCGATTCTGCTAAAATTGGACGGAATGAAGATTGGTTACAACAAATGCAAAAAGACGTTTATATCGAAGAATGTTTGATGATTATGAAAGATATGATTCAGTCAGGTACTACTTATGTGGAAGGTGGGAAATAGGTAGGCGAAAGGCAGAAAGGCTGAGGGGCGGATGGGCTGAAAGGTCATACTCTCCCTCCGCCTTTTAGCCATTCCGCCTCTCCGCCATTCCGCCTCTAAACCTCTAAACCTTCTCCCACCATGTTTCAGAACTACCTAAAAATTGCTTTCCGTAACCTTGGGAAGCGCAAGGTTTTTGCGGCCATTAACGTTTTTGGTTTGGCATTAGGCATGACCTGTTGTTTCCTAATTGTGCAATATGTTTGGCACGAAACGAATTACGATACTTTTCATAAAGATGGTGACCGATTGTATAGAGTAGCTTACCATGTCAATTTTAGTAATGAGATGACTTTGGCGGCAATTCCGCCCGCTTTTGCGACGCAGTTGGAAGAGAATTTCCCAGAAATGGAGACGTTTGCACGGATGTATCCAAGAGATGTAAGTGTTACGGTAGTGGATACGGACAAACAATTTGAAATAGAACAAGCCTATTTTGCAGACTCCACAATTACAGATGTCTTTGATTTTGATTTCATTCATGGAGAGGAGACAACTGCCTTAGACCGACCTTTTTCTGTGGTACTGACGGATAAAATAGCCAAACAATTTTTTGGAACAACCAATGTCATCGGCAAAGAATTACGCTTAGCAGGGGCAAATAACTTTAGAGTTACGGGCGTCGTAAAAGACTGGCCAGAACAGGCACATACCGAAATCAAAATGTTTGTACCCTATAAAAATATGGCGGATGTAGAACCTGCTTATATGCGAGATTTGGTGCTGCGCGTATTGGAAAGTAATTGGACGGCTTCCCATTCCTATACTTATGTGAAATTAAAAGCGAATCAGAATTTGGCAGCAGTTAATGACAAGTTTGCCGCTTATATTGATAAATATGGCACAGAAAATACAAAAAGCAAACAAGCTTTTTCTTTATTTCCAGTAAAAGACATTCACCTAGAATCAGAGATGGGCATTGAGCAAAAACCGACGGTCAGTTGGGATAGAATCTATTTGTTTATTGGGATTGCTATTATTACCTTGTTGATTGCCTGTATTAATTTTATCAATCTAACCACCGCAAGTTCTTTGACTAGAGCAAAAGAAGTCGGGGTAAGAAAAGTATTAGGTGCAGGAAAAGGAGCGTTAATTGGACAATTCTTAGGTGAATCTGTTTTATTAAGCTTTTTTGCCTTTTTGGTATCCTTACTATTGACGGCTTTAGCCATGCCTACCATGAATGGTTTGACAGAGTTAAATTTAGTTTTTGCCCCTTGGAAAACACCTTTATTATTCTTGGGATTTATCGGTATTTTTCTAATTGCAGGGTTAATTGCAGGCGGTTATCCTGCCTTTTATGTCAGCAAGTTTCAAGCAATTGCCTCTTTAAAAGGCAGCAAAGGAAATACAGGAAAAACAGGTGGCGCTTATTTACAAAAAGCATTAATAACCATACAATTTTTAGCAACGATTGCTTTTATCAGTGGGGCGGCTATCATTTATATGCAGTTAAATTTCTTTAGAAACCAACCTTTGGGATTTGAACAAGAACTGACGCTGCAAGTACCAATTGATAGTCGAACTAATCTCAATGCTGCTTTTCGAGGAGGCGATGCAACTTTGCGTCAAAAGATGAATACTTTAGACGAAGTATTATTACAAAATCCAAAAATAAAAGCAGTTACCCAATGTAGTCGTGCCCCAGGGTTTGGCGCTATCGGTCGTCGAGTGTGGAACGAACATGTTCCAAATCAAGCAGCTTTTACCGCAGGCGTAAATGCCATAGATTATGACTATGTAGAAACCTTTGGTTTAGAAATAGTAGCAGGCAGAGATTTTGATTTATCCTATGGTACCGACCACCTTAATAGCTACATGATTAATGAAAAAGGGGCAGCTACTTTAGGTTGGGAAAGCCCTGAAGCAGCCATTGGAGAACCCATTTTTGAATCGGGTAGGGAAGGGGTTATTGTCGGCGTACTGAAAGATTATCATTTTAATAGCCTACAGCAACAAATCCAACCCTTATTATACAGAGTAAATCCTGGCGAATTTGGGAATTTTATTGTCCGAATTAATAATGGAGACATTCCCGAAACTATCTCCTTCGTACAAGACAAATGGAAAGAATTTTTTCCAGAAAAAGCCTTTGAATATGAATTCTTAGACCAAGCCTTAGATGATGCCTATGCTGCGGAAGAACGCTTTGGGAATATCATTACTTATTTCGCTTGGATAGCGGTTTTGATTTCCTGTTTTGGACTCTTTGGTTTAGCCGCTTTATTGACCCAACATCGTTTTAAAGAGATTGGCATTCGCAAAATATTAGGTGCTTCCGTTAGTCAAATTATTGGTAGTCTAGCGCTTGACTTCTTGAAATTGATTGGTTTGGCAATGGTTTTAGCCGTCCCATTAGTTTGGTATTTTATGGACAATTGGTTACAAGATTTTGCTTTTCGGATTGATTTTCCATTTTGGGTGCCTTTTGCGGTTGGATTGGGTGTGGTAGTCTTGGCATTTTTGACGATTAGTTCGCAGACTTTGAAGGCGGCTTTGAGTAATCCTGTTAAGGCTTTGCGGTATGAGTAGGTTTAGGAAAATAATTTAGTAATAACGCTATTTTTGATTGAATTATGTTTTTTTTGTATATTTGAAAATGATGCTACAAAACAATAATTTATAAAGTTATTCATGACCCATTTTCCAATAAAACAAACAACATGCGTTATTCTATCCTCCTAATCTTCCTAATTCTTATAGTAAGCATTCAAATCGACGCTCAAACTTGTTTATCAGGAGGCATTAACTTTACTTCGCAACGGAATATTGACGATTTTAGCGTTAATTATCCTAATTGTACTATTATTGATGGAGATGTAGAGATTTACCCGACTTCGGGTATTTCTAATTTGGAAGGATTGAGACAGATTGAACAAGTTAACGGCAATTTGACTATTATTTTTTGGGATGATTTGGAAAATTTTGAAGGCTTGAATAATCTAGAAAGCATTGGAGGGAATTTAAGGATGGACTACCTTCATGGACTAGAAGATTTTTCAGGTTTGGAAAATTTGCAATCCATTGGTGGAAGTTTCGCCATTAATGAAAATAGTACCTTTACGGATTTTAGAGGGCTAAACGGACTTAAATATATTGGTCTTGATTTAGTTATACAGAGATGTGATTCACTGCAAAATTTAAATGGATTAGATAGCCTTCAATTTGTTGGAAGAAGCTTTAATTTTTTTAGCAATAATTATATTGACACACTATCTGGTTTAGAGCAATTAAAAGAGATAACGGATATTTCTATTTCAAGTAACACTACATTAAGTTATTTATCTTTATTCACTGATTTAGACAGTCTTCTTTATGACCTAGAGATTGGAGCTAATCCCAATTTAGAAGAAATTGCTGGTTTTGATAGTTTAAGTTTTACTGGTGGAAGACTGAATATTCAGTCCAATAGCAGTTTAAAGAAAATTACAGGTTTGACTAATTTACAAACGACGGGGGAGTTTAGAATTAGTAATAATAATCAACTAATTAACCTGGATAGTTTTCAATCACTTTCGATAATTAATGGTAATTTCTTTTTGAGTAGTAATGATAGCATAGTAAATATCAAAGGTTTGAAAAATTTATCAACGGTTAATGGTGCATTTTTTATTAATTTCAATGACTTACTTTCTGATTTATCAGGTTTAGAAAATTTAACTTTCGTAGAGCGGTTTGTTTCCATTGCTTGGAATCCAATGTTAGAAAATATTTCTGCTTTAAAAAATTTGCAACATATAAGCGAAGGTCTATCTATCAGCCATCACCCCCGATTAAAAACTCTGGATGGATTAGAAAAGATTCCTGCCACAAATGGCCCTCTTTATATTAATCATAATGATAGTCTAACAGATTTATCAGCTATAGCCAATTACGACCCAACCGCAATTACAGAGTTAATCATTCGAGAAAATCCAAAACTAGAAATTTGCGATATTACATCTATCTGTCAACTATTGAGAAATCCACTAGAAAGATTAATTATTTTTCAAAATAATGGTAGTGGTTGTCTTGATAGGCAAACCGTAGCAATTCAATGTGACGTGGCTTATACGCCCCCAATATCTTCCACTAAATCCATCAACTGGAATTGGTCAAGCCACATAAAAAGAACAGTAGGAAATGCCGAAACCTATCCACTAAACCTTTTCCAAGATAGTCAACGTAATAATTATTTAGTGGGTACTTTTGCGAGTGATGTTTTTTTTAATGATAAATTGCTTCCTTTTTCTGGCGATGTTGGTGTGCGTAGAAATTATTTTATTGCTAAATATGATGCTAATGGAGAAGTTATTTGGGCTAAAGATGAACATATAGAACAAAGTGTTTTTGATGTTACAATTGATGAGCAAGACATAATTCATGTCTTTGCAACTAGTCCTCCCAATAATAATACTGTTTATCACAAGCAATATGATACGGATTGGAATCAACTTTCTTCTGTTCCTATACTAAACTATACTATTAGAAGTAGTGGTAGTTTTACTCGAACTAAAATGGCTATAGATAAAATAGGTAATCAGTACTTTTTTTTTAGAGGAGATGGTAGTGGTACTATAAATATTAGGGGATTAGTTGACACACTCGAACTTTTATCTCCATTTACCAATTGGGTATTAAAATATACACCTGAAGGAGAGTTAGCTTGGTTAGACACTATTAAATCAGGTGGTTTTCACGATTATGAAATAGCTTTTAATGAACAAAATGAGTTGACCTTAGCAGGCTATTATGCGAAAACGTTAACTGTTCAAGGAACAAATTTACAAGGAAATGGCGGAAGTACTAAGCATATTTTCTGTTTGCAATACAATACAGATGGTTCTCTAAAATGGGCTAGAACCTTTGGAGATGGCGGGAGAATCGACTATTGCAATGATTTAGTGATAAAGGATAATTTTGTCTATATCACAGGAACACTTGGATATGGGGATTATTATCTTGGAAATGATACAATATCGGTAGCGAGAAATGACCCTTATTTATTCAAACTAGATGGTAATGGAGCCATAGTAGATTATTTGGTATTACCATTAAATACTGCACCTTCTAAGGGGGCTAGTATTGCTTTTAATGAGGCTAATGAATTGGTCTGGATAGGCAAATATTCGGGGAATGATGCCCGTATTCAGGAAATTTACCTCCCACATGAATCTAGTTCTTATTTTCAACAACACCTATTTTTATTAACTCTAGACGAATCAGATGGTTTTGATATAAAATCAATTCATACGATTGAAACTAATGGGACTTATGAGATTCCAGAAATTATTGCCATAGAAGATAATGCATTTCTGGCGGCAGGATATTTCAGTCAGGAAATTTTATTAGGTGATACCACTTTTACCACTGACTTTTCTGTAAGTAATATTTATGATGTTTTTATGGGAACGTTTAGTATAATGGAAAATTGTAAAGAAAATTACGTTTTGGACAATACAGAAACAAGCACTGACCAAACAATTCCTGCTAGTCAAACGATTACCTCTACTAGGCAACATTTGGATGGTAATGTGCGATACACCGCAGGAGAAAGTATCACTTTAATGGCTGGATTTGAAGTTGCTTTTGGTGTTGAGTTTAGTGCTAAAATAGAAAGCTGCACCCCAGCAATTCCTATGGTTTCAGAAGTTAAGAATAATTTAATGGAAACTGCACTTGTTGAGTTGCAACTAAATGAGCTTAAACAACAAGACATTACTATTTTTCCAAATCCAACAAATGACTATTTTTCAATAACAGGTTTAAAGGATTGGTCGATAAATGAAATAAAATTGCATTTATTTAACCTTTATGGAGAATCCATTGAATTATTGATTGCTGATAATGTGGACAAGATTGATGTGAGTCACTTACCAAAAGGCATTTATATTTTGAGTGTAGATTCTCCAAAGAAGACACTTATAACTAAGAAAATAGTCGTTCAATAATAGTGATGATTTTTATCCAAATATACATTTTGACTCAAAGTGATTTAGGTGGGTTAAAAGTAGCTTAGACCTCTGGTCTGAGTAGAAAAAGGTATTACCGTTGTACTTAGACCTACTCAGACCAGAGGTCTAAGTTAGAACTTTCCACCCAAATCATTTTGACCCTAAATTTTTGAGAAATTTGTATTGATAGATAGTAATTAATTAAAAAATAAGACCCTTTAAAATAGTCGCTATTCTAGATTGTCCTTACCTTTGCGACCTTATTAAATAATTGCCACTTCCAAGGCAATCTGTTATCCAACCTTTATAGTTTCTTATTTTTACTAAACCAATCACTTAAAAGCGCAAACCTTTTATCCTACTAAAAATATGGCAGCATCAAATCCAACTCAATTAAGCAACGGCGTCATGTTAAACGCTTACCCTGATAGCATTGGCACGCAACTGA
>JBGCFJ010000530.1:0-2362 GCA_045106885.1 Saprospiraceae bacterium | reverse complement strand
CATCCTTTCAATTCCTTAAATGGTAAAGCTGGAGGTCAAGATGGAGGATTAGCCGCTTATGAAAAAATCAAAACAGATTTGGCATTATATGATTTATTGAAAGATGAAAAGGAATTGAATAATGTAGCAGCAGCGCACCCCGAAATAGTAAAAGCCCTACAAGTAAAAGCAGATAGTATTCGATTGATTTTAGGGGATAAGGTGACGGGAACTAGAGGGACGGAACTTCGACCTCTTGGCAGTATTTATAAGTAATTACACAATCCAAGCTAACAAAATTATAGCTTTGTCACATAGCCACATAAGGAAAACATATAGGGACCTAGTTTACAAATTATAGTTAATTAGAGTCTGTCCGTAAAGTCTATTTTGTTCCGCTCGTAACCACCAAATTTATTTGGTAGGTTCATAAATAACTGACAGTCAATATTTTGAATCAGCCAAATAAATTTGGCGATTACGTTAGACACGCAAAGTACAAGTTTACGGACAGACTCTAATTATCTAGCTCGTAAAGCTATGTTCCCTATTTGGAAATTCTATTGTGACGATGTGGTAAAAAAGGATTAGCACATTTTTGACTCAGTATTTTTGCTACTTAAAAAATATAAAATGAAATTAACAGGCGGACAAGCAGTAGTTAGAAGTTTAATCAAAGAAGGCGTAGATACCGTTTTTGGCATCCCAGGCGTACAAAATGACTGGTTATACAATGCTTTTTATGATTATCGAGCCGAAATTAACGTCATTCATACTCGACACGAACAAGGGGCTGGGTATATGGCATTGGGCTATAATTTAGCATCAGGAAAGGTCGGAGTGGCGAATATTGTACCTGGGCCAGGCTTTTTAAATAGCTCCGCAGCTTTGGCAACAGCTTGGGGCTTAAATGCAAAGGTATTATCCTTAGTCGGGCAAATCCCACAAAAGGCGCAAGGGAAAGGGCGAGGCGTTTTACACGAAATTCCAGACCAATTAGCCATTCAGCGGCAGTTAACCAAGTGGGCGAATCGGGCGACGACTCCAGCAGAAGTACCAACGATTATGGCACAAGCCTTCCATCAATTACAAAATGGTAGACCACGCCCCGTTGGAGTAGAGGTGTCAATGGATGTGCTATCGAGTGAAATGGACCTTGATTTTGGGAGCTATAAAAAAGCACAAAGAATACTACCCGAAATCGACGAAGAGCAGCTAGACAAAGCAATTCAATTAATTGCCAAAGCCAAAAAACCATTAATCTTTGTCAGTGGTGGTGCAATGGAAGCAGGAACGGACGTACAAGCCTTAGCAGAATATTTGCAAGCACCAACTTTTGCTTATCGTACAGGAAAAGGCATTTTATCGAATCGGCATTATTTGAGTTTTCCAGTACCAGCGGCACATAATTTATGGAAAGAAGCGGATGTGGTGATAGGTATTGGCAGTCATGTCAGGATGCCATTGAGTAAATGGGGCGTAGACAAAGACTTGACTTTTATCAGTATTAATATTGATGAAACGGCACATAATCGAATCGTTGAACCGACGGTCAGTGTGACAGCGGATGCCGCCCAAGCCATCCAAGCCATTTTGGCAGAATTACCAAAAATAAGTACCCCTGCACCTTCTCGAAAAGCGGAAATGCAAGCCTTTAGAAAAGCATGGAACGAGCAAACCGCCTATTTAGAACCGCAATCAACCATTCTAAGAACGATTCGGGAAGAATTGCCAGATGATGGCATTTTGGTAGATGAATTAACCCAAGTTGGTTTTGCCAGTCGAATTGTTTATGATGCTTATTTACCTCGGACTTATTTGTGTACAGGTTTTATGGGGACTTTAGGCTGGGGCTTTCAAACAGCCTTAGGCGCAAAAGTCGCCAAACCAGATGTACCTGTTATCTCTGTAGCTGGCGACGGTGGCTTTATGTTCGGCGTACAAGAACTAGCAACGGCAGTACAACATAAAATCGGTGTTATTTTACTTTTGTTTAATAATAATTTGTATGGAAATGTAAGACAGATGCAAGAGACTTTGTACGATAATCGAGTCATTGCTACTGATTTACACAACCCAGATTTTGTGAAAATGGCACATGCTTTTGGTGCAAATGGTGTTCGAGTGAATAATTATGCAGATATGCGGAAAGCGATACAAGACGCCAAAGGCGAAAGTTTGCCAACAGTCATCGAAGTGCCTATTGGAACAGGATTGCCAAGTACCAATCGGTTTAAAGCTTTGCCTAAGGTTAGGTAAAATGAGTAGTTGCTAAAATGGCTGAATAAGTGTTTACATTCTTCGTTTATGTTCTTTCTGCCAATGGCCTATTGGTTCAAGTCATAAGTAATTGATAGTTTAATCGAGTGTATTTTTTCGTTAG
>JBGCFJ010000053.1:0-31803 GCA_045106885.1 Saprospiraceae bacterium | reverse complement strand
GAGAAGCATTGGTAGCGGAAATTAAAGTCAATGGGCTTAATATTTCTATTAATTCATGCCCACTTTCTGTCAAGCCATCTATATTTAAACAATAGGTCAGACTACTTTCATTCGTTGCTATTTGAGCAATATCATTTTCATTTGCATCATTTTTAATTCCATTCAAATAGTCCGTTATATTTGTTGGTGTATTATTATTTGCATAAGAAAGCCCATAGATATTATACTTACCCGCAGCTAAATTGGAAAAATCAAAATCGCCTGTTGTCTGCTGAATAATAGTGCTATCTGAATTGGTTAAAAAGAAGGTATATTGAAACTCGGTATTGTCTGGTTCAGCCTCATCCGTTGCAGTATAACTAACTGTAAATTCAGATAAATTTCCCCCTTGGCAAAGCGCAGTTCCTGAGCTATAGTTTGTTGGCAAAATAATGTCTCCTGCATCTGCTTGGCAGCATAAAGTATTTGTTAATAAGACGGTGGTTTTACCAACTATTTCACAATTATCTGCTGGGCGTTGATAGCTAAAATAATAATCTTGTTCCATTGTCGGACTAACCTTTGTATCTAATAAAATTGTTGAACGCTGAGTTTTTGATACTAAAGTCGGGTCTGAATTGTACCAAGTGATATTACCAAGTGTCATCGCTGTGCCTTCTAAAAGAGTACCATTGTCATCAATTTTGATGGTAATCGCCGTATCCAAATCTATGGTGTGCAAACCATCATTACAAAGAGAAGCATTGGTAGCGGAAATTAAAGTCAATGGGCTTAATATTTCTATTAATTCATGCCCGCTTTCTGTCAAGCCATCTATATTTAAACAAAAATCTAAACTACTTTCATTCGTTGCTATTTGAGCAATATCATTCTTATCTGCATCATTTTTAATTGAATTTATATAATCATCGAGGTTTGTTGGTGTATTACTGTTCGCATAAGAAAGCCCATACACATTATACTTACCCGCAGCTAAATTGGAAAAATCAAAATCGCCTGTTGTCTGCTGAATAATAGTGCTATCCGAATTAATCAATAAGAAGGTATATTGAAACTGAGTATTCTCTGGTTCAGTCTCATCCGTTGCTGCATAACTAACTGTAAATTCAGATAAATCTTCCCCTTGGCAAAGCGCAGTTCCTGAGCTATAGTTTGTTGGCAAAATAATGTCTCCTGCGTCTGCTTGGCAGCAAGCTGTACTACTCACAGCAACAGTTGTTTTTCCAATAATTTCACAGTTATCCATTGGTCGTTGATAAATAAAATAATAGTCTTGTTCAGTAGTAGGATTTAATACGGTTGTCGGTAAACTAATTAAAGAACGATGTATGATTGGCAGTAAAGTCGGGTCTGAGGCATACCAAGTAATATTCCCTAAAGTAGTAGCATTTCCCAATATTTCTGTCCCATTATTATTAATAGTTATCGAAATATCTCTATTTAAATCAATAGATTTTTGTCCATTATTACAGACGGTAATATTATTAACAGCAGTGAGTGTTAAAGGGCTTGGCGCATTAACGATTTGGGTGTTAGATGCCCCTATAGTTCCTATACAACCAGCCGTATTGCTAACACTTTTTAACTCGTAAATTCCAGCATTCGAAACAGGTAATGTAAAAGAATTAGTATTGGCAGCACCAAGAATAGGATTGCCCTCATTGATACTATACTCAAATTCCCAAGGGCCATTAGTTGTAGGAGAAAATTCAAACGTAATATTTCCATTTGTTGCAGCACTACAATCTGTTAAATCTGTTGCAGCACTGATAATAGCTGTTGGTCTTTCTTGTACCGTCAAAATAATAATTTCATCCGCTATTTTACCCGTACACATTGTCCCATTAGCATCACTTATATTAACAACGCTCAATTCTAGATTAGCAAAAGTAGTTTTCCCCAAGGCAGTCGTTATATCTTCATAGGTAATTTGCAATGGATGGTTTACATTACTTTTCTCGAAAGTTATAATTGAGGTATTATCTACTAATTGAATTGTTGTAGTATAAAGACCGCTTCCATTAGCTAAATCAACTGTTGCCAATATTGCTGAGGAATTAATAGGCAAACAAAGCTGTTTATCTCCATTTTGTAAAGCAGCTGTGGGGCAATTAATAGTCAAAGGCAAGACTACCGTGGTTATATCTGTTTCGGTGCAAGTTCCAGTAATCGTAGCTGGCTGAATAATGCCGCTAATTTCAATGGTTTGATTGCAAAAATCTTCATCTAAACTAGTTACTAAATCTGAAACTGTACTTATTGGCAAGGCACCAGAATTGGTAGCTCCTGGCGTACTACCTCCCATATCATTTGTGCTTTGCCAATTTCCAGTAACTTCGTCTAATTCTATAGAAATACCATTGGTCGCCTTTTTTACATTTACATTCACATAAATTTGACCGCTTCTGTTAATCATAGCTGGTACCGTACACCCCAAAGGCATCGTCCGAATAATATGCGCTGCACTAGCATCAGGATGATTATTCCCTCCACTTACTGAAGGCGCTCCCCAAAGAATACCATCAATAAAGGTTCCAGCAGAATCATAAAAAAAAAAAAATTCCCCATTAGTTGCACTATGATTGGTGAATTGTAAATCAGCTGCATTATTAGACCCCATTGGGTCGCTAAAACAATTACAATTATCCAAATCAATATCTATACTAGCTGCAGGAGCGTTGGTATTTTTGCCCGAAGCCATTAATAAAAATCCATCTGGAGGAATGACTGTACCAGTGGGTAATATTATTTCATCATCTCCGTCGGTCAAAATAAAGCAACCAACATCCATTCCAGGCACACCAGCAATTTCAATAAATTCTCCACCATTGCCATCATTTTCTTTCGCATCTACTAATACTTCATTAATAAATGGCCCAGTAGTAGGCACATTTGGGAAGTTAGTCGTAATAGTTGATTGTCCTAATAAAGTACGCTCATTAATGTTATGTGGATTAAAACCTGATGTCCCATAATACCAATCAATCGTACCACTACTTGGTAAATTGGTACTCAATGCAGCATTGAGAGACACTATAAAATCTTCATTGGGGCAAACAGAATTGGTATTAATTTTTGCCCCTTTAGGATTTGGGCAAGGTGGCGTCATTCTACAGGCATCTCCTATACGAATAACTTGGTCAGCACCACAATTAGCTAAATCGTTAATAAGAAGAGCTAAATTTGATGCAAGTGTATTTGGTAAATTAAAAATACCTGTTGTATTGGTCTCTACTAATGTACCTGTCATCGTTTCTATACCTGTTGTTACACCTTCTTTTAACTGATATTGAATAGCAGCATTTGGGCTAGTTACCAACTTACTAAAATCAATTAAACCAACATTGGTTCTAAAATCTTCTGGGCAAGTAATTTCATTATCCGATACGGTCAACACCTCTGCTACGTTAATATTTACTTCTATTTTTTCATAACATTCATGGGCATTAGTCTGATTAATTACTGTATTATTATTACTAGAACCACAGCAATCTGTATAATCATCCCAAACCAATGCAAAAGAATGCCTATTTCCAGCAGCTAGATTATTAGAAGTAAAAGTAAATGTTGTAATGCCATCATTTGCACTAGGATATCCACCTGTTGTTACTGTATTTCCAACTGAATTGATAGTCCATGCTTGGTCTATTCCTGTCTCATCTCTCACAAATGACCCCGCTTTATGGGAAGTCCGAATAGTAGGTTCGACATGCTGATAATTGTAAACTTTTAATTTAAAGGTTACTATTTGTGGATTACAAAGTGTTAAATCAATTTGATTTGACGCCGTAATTTCGATGTCTCCAGCACCTAAATTATAGAAAAAATCCCATGAGTCTACATCATTAGGTTTGCTCGGATTAGGATGATTGGTAATTTGCCATTGATTGCTTGCCATTACCGAATTGGCAGAACTTGGAATCAAATCGTTTGTAGGGTAAGCCACCCAGTCTGGATTCAAATCAGGGTCATCTTTATGAGAAGAAGTGGTCGAAACCTTTGCTGTTTGGGTACTATTCCCAGCTGGACTTGTATCATTAATCCTAATAAAAGTAGAATTACAACTTACCAATGCTAAACCCGCATTTACCCAAATCGGGTCACTTAGTGGAGGAACTGTATATTTTTGAGTAGTTGCATCACAATCTCCTGGAGGAATAATCAAAGTTATTCCTTCTATCTCAGGGTTTCCAAAATCATCATTTCCGTCAGGCATAAAATTAACAGCTAACGCATTTCCTCCATTCGATTTGAAACCCTGATGTGTACCAAGATAATCATTGATAATTCCATTATCATCATTATCTCCCAAAGTATAAGCTTGACCAATTTGAACAGCAACATGGTCTGCGGATACCCCACAATCTCCAGATGCACCACCTATAGTCATACCTCCCCCATTCGAATTGGTATTATCTGCTGCCCCCCAATAAATGGCATCATGAGGCGTCCCATCTGGTCGAAATAAAATAACCTGGTCACCGTCTGTATTTCCCTCACAGCTTTGATTGTCTAAAGTAAAACCATAAGTCGTATACAAAGACGTCGAAACATAAGCCGAATTGGCATCATTACAAACATCAAAATCAACGACTAATCCTGGAAAATCACAAACATGACAAGAAAGTCCTGTATATATGCCCGTATAAAAACCATTGCTTGCATTATTACGTTCTTCGCAACCAATTAGAAAAATTCCATCTGCTGGGATTAAGGTATTAGCAGGTAAAACTATTGCCCACTCTGTATTGGTCAGTACCATACACCCTATATTAGTGCCTGGTGGTCCAGCCAACTCGACAATAGCATCATTACCCGCTTCAACATTTCCGCCATCACCTGAAATTTCATTGATGACTACATTCGTATAAGGTTGTGAAAATAAAGAAAAAGTAAAAAATAAGGAGAGTAATAATAAGCAAAAGATAGGCTTATTATAGTGTCTGTTTGTGTAGTGGAGACCGAAATCCACTTTTAGTTTTTGTTTCATGTTTACTTCTGGCTAAATTGTTTATCATTAATAGTTCGGTCTCTAGGACATGACAAATGTAAGTAAACAGTTATTAAAAACAAATTATATATGACTTTTATTATTAAGTAATTACCAAATAAATAGTAATTTGTTGTTGTTTTAGGTTAATTATTAGTTACGCTTAGAAAAATTTGGCTACCCGTCTAAGATTGGACATATTCGACAACAGCGAATCTATATTCGCTGCTCCAAGCGTCGGAAAATATAGATTTCCCGTTGTCTGTCCTAAACTTGAGTGTCCAACTTTAGACAGGTAGCCAAAAATTTAGATTAGATAAAAAATAAGCCCCGCAAAATGCGAGGCCACAATCAAGTCCATTTCAGAACATAATAAAGTGAATATATTTTTTATATTAAAACACGGTGATTTTAAAAACCACCTTGTTTTGATAAATGACTAGTCTGCATTAAAAACTTTTCCTGAACCTCTAGTTGTTACTTTCAAATCTGGGTCACCCTTATAATAAACATCTCCACTTCCTTCAATCATAATTTCTAAAAAATCAGAAATATTGACTTGTGCATCCCCACTACCATCGACCTCAACTTGACCATCTTTAGCCAATAAGCCAAAAGCTTGTAAGTCTCCCGAGCCTCTTAGATTGGCATCCAAGGTAGCAGCAACACCTTCTATTTCTAGTTTGCCAGAACCTGTATTTCTAGCAATAATAACATCTCCTTGTATAGATAATTGAATGTCGCCAGACCCATTATTTTTAATTTCTAAATCACTAATATTTAAAATATCGTCACTCTGAATTTTACCAGACCCATTATTGGCAATAAAAGTAAGGTTAGGCGAAGTGATATAAATTCTCAATACATCACTATCCTCTACACAATCGTCAAATTCAATTTCCCAAATATCATTTCTAACTCTAGTTTCCAATTCGTCAATGATATTTTCTTGCCCTTTTACGGTTACTGCTAATTCATTTCCTTCTCTAAGATAAACTTGGGCATCTACATTTAATTCAAAACCAGTAAATTCGGATAGGTTTAATTCTTGGGTAACAGTACTACCGAAGCCTTCTTCACAATTATTAGAAAAATTTGGGCTTCTGCCATCATCATCAAAGTCAAAATAGCAAGAAGTTAAACTAAAAGATAGGACAGTTACAACTGCCAACAACTTAGAAATCTGTTTCATGATTTTTAATATTATTACAGGATGAACGAGCGATTCCGAAGGATAAATGTTCGGGGAACATTTAAGCGAGAGAACCGCAAAGCGGACAAACAGCATAGATGGCTGTCAGGTGATTTCCTGTATTGTTAAAAAAATTATTTGTGATAGGCATAATAATGACCATTGCTTATCCGTCGATTAGACGCTAAACAGTAAGTTTATTATTACCTATTTTTTTACAATTAGTAGTAGAATCCAGTCCGAAGTAAGGTCTTTACTTCCAGTATTTTATTTTTCTTAAAATAATGTTATTTGTTGTTTTTGTCTTGGAAATGAATTTCCAAACTACTGTCAAAATCTAAATCCACCATTGATTCCAAACCACATTTTCCAGTTGGTATTTTTTCGAGTGGTATCTAATATAGTATAGTCAGGTAAACTAGACCCAATAACAGCCAAAGTTTCTGTATCTATTCGCTTGGAAGCTAATAAATTCCAGCTTGGACCTAAGAAAAGACTCTTGCTTTCCCCTACTTCCCAATCAAAATTAAATTTGAATTGATTCAATAGATTTAATTCTTTTGTCCAAACGTCTCCTTCGTTAACATGAGAAGCGACGTATTCTAAATGAAAATATTGTCGTTCTTTTAATTTAAAAGCAGTACCAAATCCATAGCCAAGACTCCAGATATCTTCGGTAAATCGGCTACCAAATTGAAAGATATTATAGAATTTTCGCATGCCTGTTTTAATACCTACACTAGCATATAGCGCATCATTTCCTCCCACCTCTATTCTGTTATATCCATCTTTAATGATATTCAATAAGCCAAAAGGTGTTTGCTCCGCTTTTTTCGCCAAATTCACCAATCCAATTTGTCTACCGACGACCTTATCTGCAATATTGACCAATCCAACTTGTAAAGTCTTTACTTCACTTGCTTTATTAATGCCCAAAGAAAATTGCATATCCGCTTTTTCTTTAGCATAATTACTAACCAAAGCCGCTTGGACTCCTTCAAAATCTGCTTGGATAAAATTAGCAATACCTGCAAGCTGAATAATATTAGCCGTATTCGCAATATTGAACAAACTAGCTTGTACACCTTTGGTAAAACCTTTATTGTAATTAAAGATAGTCGCTAATTGTCCCCCTTGTGCATCTCCCTTTACGTGATTACCAACACCTGCCAATTGAAAACCTCGCATATTATTGGTAATAGTATTTACAAAACCACCAATTTCTAAACCGCTCAATCCTCCATTTTTTCCCCATAAAACATTAAAAGAAAAAGTATTAGTTGTCTGTTTTGCTAATTCTTTATTGGTACCATAGGGCGGAATTAAAGTCACTTGCACCATTTGTTCGGCTAAAAACCCATCTTCTTTTTTTTCTGGTACTTCTAATGTAGCGGCCGTTTTAACAATTTTCATTTCTGCCAATATTTCAGCAGGTATTCGATGTTCCCAGACTAAAATGGGGTAGCTCGATTTTTTCAGAAAAGAAATTTCTTCTATTTGAATATTCCGATTGCGTTCAATCGGAGTTTCAATAATGGTTATGACTTCTTTGGATTCGTCGATTTTTAAAGCGATACTATTTCCAATGACTGCATAAATAATTTGAGTAGGGGCAAATAATTTATGTAAACCTTCTCCAAGTGGAATATTTCGTTCACTAATCGTAATCCTTTTTTTTACAGGAATAAAATTACTACTATAAGAAAAAGGAATACCATATTTTCGACTAACATCTGAAAGTATAAATCCCAGTCGTTGATTTTTATAACGCAAAGTAACCTTTCGATTCAAGTCTACCGATTGTGCTTGTACACATAAAGGCAAGCAAAATAAAAATACCAATTGGGCGATTTTTATCATTGAATCTTAGTTAGGTTTTGCTGGTTACTGGTTGCTAAATACTAATTGGTGCAAAAATTATTCACAGCCTTTTCCTGAAACGCTAAAAGTAGCATCAGCTGTTTGTTCTATTTTCAAATCATTTGTATACTCAAGCAACTCAAATAGTTCTTCTAAAACTGGTTTATCATGCGTTTGAGTAATACTCAGAATACAATTGAAAATTTTATTATTCGTGACCTTTATCTCAATATTATAATAACGCTCCAACGATTCTACAACTTCTTCTAAATTAGTATCATCAAACTGCAAAGCCCCTTTTTTCCAAGCCGCCGCATTCAATTTCGTCAAGGCTAATTTCTGAACTTCTTGGCTAGTTTTAGTATAAGTAGCAAAATCTCCTTTAGTTAATAAAACGTTTTCTTTTGCATCATTCTCTGCCGAAAAATCAACTTTTCCAGTTTCTACGGTAATTTCTACCTTATTCTCATCAGGATAAGCCCTGACATTAAAAGAAGTTCCTAAAACTTTAGTTTTTGAATCGCCTGCAAATATTTCAAAAGATTGTCCATTCTTCTTAGCCACATCAAAAAAGGCTTCCCCTTCTAGATAAACGATTCGTTTGTCAAACGTCTTTTCGAATTGCAAACTACTGTTTTGGTTTAACCAAACTTTACTACCGTCAGGTAAATCAATAGTTGTTTTTTCTTGCGCAATAGTTTGTCTTTCAATCATTTCACCACTACTAAAACTCGGATATTGCCAAAGTGCAGTCCCCAGTAAAATCACCGCAGCGGCGGCAATACGCATCCAAGGCTTAAAGAAAGCAATTGGTCGAATGATAGCTTCCGAATTACTAGTTGCTCTAGCAGTTTGTAATCGACCGTCCATTTTATTCCAAGCCGCATCTATATTTGGCTGAAATTCTAGTTCGGTCGGTTCGGATGCTTCCCAAACTTCCATACTATCTTCTAGCAGGGTTTTATTCGCAGGGTCTTCTTTTACCCAAGCAAATAAGGCTTCCCTGTCCTTCGAATCACTATTATCCGAAAGATACTTTGCTATGTTATTTAAATTTTGCTCCTCTTTCATACAGCATTAACCATTTCTATTAGTATGATGACATAAAGATTATACCACCCCTATCACAAAAATAATTTTTTTACAATTAGTTTTATAATAATAATTTTAAACGATGCGATTTGGTCGTTTTTTATACTCAATTAACTATCCTTAAGACCTGTTTTATCAAACAAAGTAACGCTAATTATTTGAAAGCAGCGTCAAGCTTTTGAAACCGAACTAAACCGTCCGTGTTACTATTAATTGGTGTCCATTTATTTTTTAGCACCAATTAATTAATAATACAGATAGGTCATCATTTTAAAAGCAAATAGTCAATTTTAATTCAAATAACTGATTATCTGTAGTTAATAAATTTTTATTTAAATAAATTATTTTTAATCAATTTTGTGACAAGGAAAAATGAAGATTTTTTTTAATATTTTATTTAAAATATATGGAGAGTTTCAATTTTATTCCTAAATTCGCATTATATAAGAAACTAAGTAAAATTTAATTTTCAATTTTCAATTTCAAATTTTCAATTTTCAACCACCTTCGGCGGGAATTTGAGGTTGAAGTTGAATTTGAGATTAACAATTATCAACATTTTAAAATATCGATAATTTGTTGGTTTTAAATTTTGTGTAAGAGCCTAAACCTATCAAATTACATCTTTCCCTTCAGAACATTTCTATATCTACCAAAGATATATACTAATCTCAAATACATTGTGGGCAATTAATCAACATAGTTTATATATGACTGTGCTGTTTATTATATTATGGCTTTCATATTTTATGATACCAATAGCAAAAGGCCATCCTTGTAGGAAAACTGGTACTGTTTCTATACCATCCTACAAATAACCGATTTAAGGACATCTCGATACCTCCACGGACTATTAAAAAACCTTGTGTTACTGCACTATGAAATACAAGTTTGTCCGTAGGGGTATTTTTTATTTCCTCTCTTTCATCAATTCCCTGCTTTCAGCCTTACTTTATTTACAGAAGTTCTTACCTTTAGCCAATGGCAACACATCATAAATTTTCAGCCACTCGAACGGCACATGTTTACACGATAGGAAATCCAGGTAAACATATCAAAAAAGTATGGATAGTAACCCACGGTTATGGTCAATTAGCTAGTAGGTTTATTCATCGCTTTGAGCAATTAGATGATGGGGAAACCTTGATTATTGCCCCTGAAGGATTATCTAGATTCTATTGGGGTGGGTTTACAGGTGAAGTCGTCTCTTCTTGGATGACCAAAGGCAACCGCTTAGATGAAATAGCTGATTTTTCTAATTATATGCAACAGGTTTACGATGCTTTTATGCCTCAATTAAATAAAGATACAACGATTAATTTATTAGGTTTTTCTCAAGGATGTGCCACTCAAGTTCGTTGGATTTTAAGAGCATTTCCACATTTCCACAACTTAATTATCTGGTCGGGGTCTATCCCAGAAGATATTCTCTATCAAGAAAAGGAAGGATATTGGAACAATAAACAATTATATTTTGCCTATGGCACACAAGACCCTTTTTTAACAGAAAAAAGGGTTAAGTGGTGCTTTGATACCATCAAAGAAAAAGAACTAACTTGTCAATCGTATACCTTTGATGGGAAACATGAAGTTGACAAAGCAGCTTTAAAAGATTTTGTCGCTAAATTTTTAGGCTAAAAAGTAGCAATGGCAAAACATCAATATCTCATTTAGACATTCTATATAAAATCATTAAAAAACTTATGCAACATATATTAATCACAGGTGGTAATGCAGGAATTGGCAAAGCAACAGCAATCGCTTTAGCCAAAAAAGGAGCAAAAATTATTATTGCTTGTAGAAATGAAGCAAAAGCAAAAGCAGCCATTTCAGCAATAAAAACAGCTACAAAAAACGAAGAAATATATAGTTTAACTTGTGATTTAGCCAGTTTTGACTCGGTTAGAAAATGTGCTAAAGATTACCGACAGCAATTTGGGAAATTAGATATTTTGATTAATAATGCTGGCTTAATTACAGATAAATTACAATTTACCCAAGAAGGATTTGAATTACAGATTGGAGTTAATCATTTAGGGCATTTTATATTAACGACCGCTTTAATAGATTTATTAGAACAATCAAATGAACCTAGAGTTGTTAATGTCAGTTCAAAAGCACATTATCGAGGAAAGATAAATTTTGATACGTTCAAAGGAGAAGTTGGTGCAGAACGATATAGTGGTATGGCAGCCTATGGACAGTCAAAATTAGCCAATATTCTTTTCACCAAAGAATTGGTCAATCGCTACCCTAAAATCTGTAGTCATGCTTTACACCCTGGAGTGGTAGGAACAGAAATTGCGGGCAAAAATGATAATAAAAAAACTTGGCGATTTCTATGGAAAATATTTTCTCCATTCATGCTAAATACAGCAAAAGGCGCAAAAACTTCCGTATATTTAGCAGCCTCTCAGGAAGCATTAACCACTAATGGTAAATATTTTGATAAACAAAAAGAAGTTAAGCCCTCTGCTTTAGCCAATGATGCCGCTTTAGCTAAAAAACTTTGGGAGGTAAGTGAAGGGTTAACAAAGAGAGAGTAAAGTAAGTATTGTGACAAAAATAAACGACCATCTTCTGAACACAACTTGTCCCGATTTTTTCGGGATAGTCACAATAGTATTTTCACAACTTGTCTCGATGAATATCGTGGGTAGTGAACATAGTTTTAATGACGGTAAATGGTTAACGGTACACGGTTGAGGGTAAAGTACTGATTTTCAACAACTATTTTTTGTGCAAACACAGTTAATTGAACAGTCTAGTTTTAATAAGCAAATAGTTGTATTTAATTCGTAAAGCTATGTTTACTATGTGCTGTTTACTATGTGACTATGTGTAAAAAATTGTTAGCTTAATTTTGTCTGACTACTTAGTAAGAAATGTACTTACTATACCCTATCCTTTATTTTTACTTGTTCCAATAAAGCGTCCATATCGACATTCTTTTCAATTAACTCAATCGCTCGGGCAACTTTCCAAGGAGTACTTCGATTAATTTTCACTTCAATTCTACTAATTTTTAGTACCGAACCATAAGTGTCTAAAGAAGTACGCACGACAGGGATTTTATGTTCTTTAATGTAGTCTAAACAATCTCCGCCAATCGAACCATGTCCCGTTGCTACAATTCCTGATAAAGGAGACTTATCTAAGCCTACCAAATTAGAAATAGAATGAATTTTTTCAATAGCATCATCGACTCTTTGCGCACTCACCACCAATAATAAATCTTTAGAACTCTTTAATTCGCCTAAATCAATTAAAGAACCCGCTAAAATATCTTCTACTTTATTATCTAATTGGTCTTCATTAAAACTGACAATTCCATTAATCGCTTTGGCTACCGTTTTCATCAAAGGAAAAGCCAAACTTTTATCATAAGGAATAATGCCTAAAAGAGGTAGACCTAATGTCTCCAAATATTTACCAACATAGGTACTAACTTTATCTATTTTAGCTGGCTTTACTTTATTAATAATCACCCCAATAATAGGAATATTTAATAATTGAAATTTGGCTAGACATAAAGAAAGCATATCAATCGTGCTACCAATTCCACCTTCCACAACCATAATTACGCCTGCGTTTATCATTTGCGCTACATCTGCATTAGACAAATCAACAATACTGCCCACTCCTGGATGTCCTGTCCCTTCATAAATCACTAATTCATTATTAATATCTAATTGCTCCGCAGCATGTTTTATTTTTTCAGGATAAGCATAATTTTCTGGATGGTCAATAAAAGCAGCCGTTGCCCCTTTTCCCAAAATAACTGGGCTGTGAACATCTGCATCTAATTTAAATTTCATTAAATCTGCAAAGAGAATAGCATCCTTATCTACCTCCATACTATTCAAGTACAGCGACTTTTGTCCAACAGGTTTACAGTAACCCACTTTCACTCCTTTCTTCATAAATGCAGCTACTAATCCTAAAGTAGAAGTAGTTTTACCAACATGCTGACTTGTTGCAGCTACATAAATACTTTTATACATATTCTCTAATTTTGCTTGAAATCAAAATGGGTGGAAAGGTAAACATTTTCTAGAAATTATAAAGCAAAAATATATTATAAAAAATCACTATATTTTATTGGATTATTAATCGTTTATAATATCTTTGCTCCAGAGATAATCATTTTACAACACCCATCCGACATTATTATTCTAGTCCATTCCAAGAATCATTAAGGCTTACCTAGGAAGATATTCTTCCACTGTAAATTCTATATACTCATTTAAAATAAATCTATTTTTTGCATAAAAAATAGCCTATATATAAGCGTTGTTGTGCACTTACAAAAGGCATTTCTTTAATCTAGAAATAGGAATAACTTTTGATTAAAAGCAGCTTAAAAACCTATAAATAGCGTGAATTTTCCTGAACATTTCCAAGAGTCTCAGTTGAGGCAATAAGAATATTTGCTTTTGCCAAGGCCTGCTCCGATTCTTCGGAGGAATTAAAAGCATTGCTCTCAACTGTATTTTATCGAGTATAGGGAGACTTTACTACTATGAAACACTTAAAAGAAGCAAAACGAGTTCATACCCACACATTAATAATAATATGAAACACTATTGGTGAGATCAGCGATTAGCTGATTTTACTTAAGAAAAAATCTCGATTATTGGAAGGCGCTGTTAACGTAAATAAACACAAAAACAGTTTTGGAAAGAAGGATACCCTTCTTTCCAAACTTCTTTAATTAAATGTTACTAAGCTTTCGCTTTTTTAGCTTGCTTTGCAGTAGATTTAACATTCATCACCTTTGTTTGGTGATTGATAGATTCTTGGTGAATCGCTGTTAATACTTGCGTTACAAATCCATCACTCAATCCCTTCTCTCTTCCCTTTGCCATAGATTGCTCAAGGATTTCATTCCATCGACTAGATTGTAAGATAGATATATTGTTCTTCTTCTTATACTTCCCAATATTTTCAGCCAACTTCATACGCTGACTATAAAGGTTTAATAAGTTATTGTCAATTTCATCAATCTGATGTCTTAAATCATCAATATGCTCCAAAAATTCTACATCATTAGTAGATGCTTTACGCAATTTTAAGCCTTTGACCAATTCACCAAAAACAGCAGGCGTAATTTGTTGAGCCGCATCACTCCAAGCCTCATCTGGTGTAGGATGTACTTCTGTCATCAATCCGTCCATTTGTAAATCCATAGCTCTTTGCGCTACAAAACCCAAAGTATCTCTACGACCACAAATATGACTATTATCACAAACCATTTGAATGCCTGGCACCAATCGCTTTAATTCAATTGCCAGTTGCCACATTGGTTCATTTCGATAATTAGAATTACCAAAAGAAGAAAATCCTCTATGAATCACACCAATTTTAGTAATACCTGCTTTAGCAATTCTTTCAATCGCTCCCATCCATAATTTCACATCAGGATTAATTGGATTTTTAATCATCACAGGAATATCTACTCCTTTTAAGGCATCCGCCACTTCTTGAACAGAGAATGGATTTACCGTTGTTCTTGCACCCAACCACAGTACATCAATACCATGTTTTAAAGCTTCAAAAACATGTTCTCTATTAGCTACCTCCGTTGTTACAGGTAAACCAGTTTCTTTTTTAACTTTCTGTAACCATTTTAAGCCAATCACACCAACCCCTTCAAAAGAACCAGGACGAGTACGAGGTTTCCAAATACCAGAGCGGAATAAATCAATATTCTGTTTCGCTAATGCACGAGCAGTAGTTAATACTTGCTCTTCTGACTCTGCACTACATGGTCCTGCAATTACTACAGGTTGTCCAGCGGGCTTGTCAAATACGGGGTTAATTTTCATATCCATAACTAAAAGGTTTAATAAGTAGGCATTTTTAAGAGAATGATGAACGATGAACGATGAATGATGAATTTACAAAACTTAAAAGTTAATACTTATCATTCGTACATCTTATCTACTCATTTTTCTCTAAGGAATCAATTTAATTAGAAAGAAAAAGGATGGGGTTCAAAATTCCGAACTAGCTTGTACCGCTCATCATTTATCGTCCATCATTCATCGTTTCTAAAAGACACTACTCGATGATTTTTTTAATGTTATTTGCTTCTTCTATTAATTGATAAAATTGTTTAAAATCTTTTTTGATTAAAAGGCTTCTAAATTTGGATAGGGTTTCAATATATTCATCCAAAATATACATCACATTATCTCTATTTTGTCGAAATATAGGCACCCACATATCGGGAGAACTCTTAGCTAATCTTACCGTCGAACCAAAACCACTACTTGCCAATTCAAAAATTCGACCTTCATTCTTTTCCTTTTCCAATACCGTCAATGCCAAAGCAAAAGAACTAATATGAGAAATATGAGAAATATACGCTGTATGCTCGTCGTGTTCTTTTGCCTTGAGATAAGCAATGTTCATATTCATTGACTCAAATAATTGCTCGGTCGTTTTTATGGCATCCGCATCACTATCTTCAGTATCTACTAAAACGGTATATTTCCCATCAAATAAATTAGGTATGGCTGCTTCTGGTCCAGAATACTCCGTTCCAGCCATTGGGTGTGCAGCTACCAAGCGATTTCGATTCGGATGATTTTTCAAGCTTTCTAATAAGCGTTCTTTTGTTGACCCTACATCTAAAACCACTTGCGTTTCCGTCACCAAATCTAATACCTCTGGTATGATTTTCAACATCACATCAACTGGTGTCGATACAATAATTATATCCGATTGCAATACCGCTTCTTTCAAGGGCATCGCCTCATCAATAATATAGCGTCGAATCGCTTTTTTTTCATGTGCTCGAATGGCATCTACACCAATGACCTTAGTTGCAAAGCCATTTTCTTGCAAACTAATTGCCATTGAGCCACCAATTAATCCTATGCCTATTACTGTTATTGTCACCAGTTGCCAGTTACCAGTTACCAGTTGCCAGTTGCCAGTTACGAGCTAAATGATAACTGGTAACTCGCAACTGGTAACTCGCAACTCTATTATATTAAATATTATTTTTTATTCGATTTATCGACTCCTCAAACACTTCCTCGGTACTACACAAAGAAGCTCTAATATATTGGTCTCCTTGTGAACCAAAAATACTTCCAGGAGTGATGAAAACATTTGAGCCGTACAAAACTTTGTCAGATAGTTCGTAAGCATCTTTGTATTTAGCTGGAATTTTTGCCCACACAAATAAACCTGTTTGCTTCGGGTCATATTGGCAATTCAACAAATCCATTAATTCAAAGGCCTTTTGCTGTCTTTTTTTATACGCTTTATTCAATCCTTCATACCACGATTTACCTAAACTCAAGGCTTTAACTGCTGCTAACTGGACTGGTCGAAACATCCCCGAATCCATATTTGATTTAAAGCGCACAATATTTTGTACATAATGACTTTCCCCTGCTAACATGCCTATTCTCCACCCTGCCATATTATGTGCCTTACTCAAAGAATTTAATTCTAAGGCTACCTCTTTAGCACCTTCGACAGATAAAATACTAAATGGTTTATCGTTTAAAATAAAGCTATACGGATTATCATTACAAATCAGTATTTTTTGTGCTTTCGCAAAAGCTATTAATTCTTTATAAAAGTCCTCATTTGCTTGTGTCCCCGTAGGCATGTGTGGATAATTCACCCACATAATTTTCACCTTACTTAAATCTTCTTCGGCTAATGCCTTCAAGTCTGGCAACCATCCCTTTTCCTCGGACAATTTATATTCTCGAATACTAGCACCTGTTAAATTAGCAACTGCTCGATAAGCAGGATACCCTGGATTAGGAATCAAAACTTCATCTCCTGCTTCCAAAAAAGTCATAGAAATATGCATAATGCCCTCCTTTGACCCTATTAGTGGCAACACCTCCGTTCCAGCATCTAATGCCACCTTAAAATGCGTTGCATACCATTCTGCAAAAGCAGTTCTCAATTCAGGAATGCCAACATAACTCTGATAACCATGTACACCCGACTGCTGGCTTTCTCTAGCTAGAGTCTCTAAAACTTCTTTAGGTGGTAACATATCTGGGCTGCCAATCCCTAAATTAATTACTTTCTTACCAGCCGCATTCATCCGAGCAATCTCTTTTAACTTGGTAGAAAAGTAGTATTCTTTGACTTCTCCTAATCGAGCCGCCGTTGTGATAATTGGTTGATTCATTTTATTTCAGTTGCGAGTTACGAGTTACCAGTTGCGGGTTGCCAGTTGCGAATTAACTGGCAACTGGTAACCCGCAACAGGTAACTGGTAACCGTCTATAATCCTAGTTTCTTTTTCAAAGCAATCATATATCCTAAATGCATGCCTTCATGGACATTATTAAAGGAAACCGCATCTGCTATAGAAGTTAAAGTAAATCCATAACTAGTTGCATATTCTTTATAAGTTTCAAAAATGCCTGCTTTTAAGTCTGTCGCTAACCAATCAATCGAAGTGGTTAACCATACTTTGATTTGGTCAACTTCTGCTTGCGTAATTGCACTTTCTGGCTTTGCTCCTTTTCTATAAACAGCAATCACTTCTTTAGGTAACTTGACTTCTAACCCAGACATAGCATAACATAATAGCTGTTGAGTTACGGCTACATGTCCTGCATTCCAGATTAGGTTATTATTAAAACCATCTGGAATTTCATTTAATTGTGCTAAAGAAACACCTTCCATTTGTTTAAGGATATTGGCTCTAGTCGCTTTTAGAATATCTAGCTGCTGTTGCATTTTTTAGTTAGTTTATAGTAGTTAAGGCTATAGATTACCAGCGCTTAGCTGGCACCCAAATATTTCGTTTAACTCGTTTACCAGAAATAGATTCAACTATTTTAATAGCTCGCTTATTTTCGTCTTTAATTCCTGACAAAACGATACTTGTATTCAAATCATTATCGTCATTCATCACAGAAGCAAAATTCATTTTCCAAACGCCATCTACTTTGATAAATTTCAAATAAGTTTCCGTCAATTCGCCTTTGCGATACATTCTAGAAACTGCTTTACTTAAACCACTTTCCATTACTGTTTTGGCAATGGTATATTGCCCAATAGAATCCATTGGATTCAAATGATTTTCAGCAGCAAAAGCAAAAACTTGCTCACCCGTTAAATCTTTTAGTTCTTTTTTAGAATAAAATTGACGCAATGCCAATGCCATTAATTTACTATTAAAATTAACTGCACCTAAGTCTTTCCGTTCTTTTTCTAAAGCCAATTTAATAACCTGATTATAATATTCTACAGATTTCTGGTCAATTAATCCTGCGGCTTTGCCGTACTGCTTTTGTTCGATAGCCACTTTATACTCCTCAAATAAATCGTCTACTGCATCTAGTGGGCTATCTCCACAAGCAAAAAAAGATATAAATAGCGTGAATACTAAAAATTTCAAAAATGATGACTTCATTAAAATTGTTTGATGATTCGTAGATAAAAACTTCTTTTGATTTTTATCAAATGGAACCGACTAAGTAATGCGTATTGATGAATCGATTAGCATTACTTAATTGTTAAATATTATTGAATAGTAGTTGTCGGTTCACAAAGCACTTCAAAATTCACAGAATTTGCAATAAAACAATATTCGTGTGCTTGATGATGTAATTGATTCGCCAAGGCTACTTTTTCTTGCTCTTTAATGACGACGTTCGGGAATAAAGTAACTTTTTTAAAGTGCCCACTTCCTTTCTCGTCTTCTGCCATAATTCCTTTTGGACTATCTTCATACCCAACTACGGTAATTTTATTAACCGTACACAAGTGCAAAAACCAAAGCATGTGGCAACTCGATAAAGTAGAGACAAATAAATCTTCTGGATTATACTTAGTTGGATCCCCTCGAAAAGAAGGGTCAGAAGATCCTAAAATTAACGGCTTCCCAGCTGCTTGAATTTCATGGTCTCGACTATAGCCTGTATATTTTTTTGTCCCTGCTCCTAGGTTTCCAGTCCACTTTAAGTCAACAGTATAAGCATGTTCTTTTGCACTCATTGTTAGTGATTTAAGGATTAACTTTTTCAATGGCTATAATTGCCGATTTATTGATAGCGCCATAAATATGTGGAAAATGTTGCCCATTAGCTGGTTCTACTTTTAGTTCCGATTCCAATAAAGTCGTATCAATTTTCAATAATAAAACCTCTTTAATACCTACAAAATAAGTGGTCAAGACATATTCTATTTGCGCTTTTGTACAGCAATGAATAAAACCTTCTGCTGCAAAAGTTGGCGGTGTATAAGCTACTTTTTCTGAAAATTGTTGCCAATAATCAGGCATAACTACATGATAAATTATATTCTTCATCTTAGTTTGGGATTAAAAATTTATGCTACTGTTTACTGCCTACTGCACAACTCAAAGAGTTGTGTTTCTGCCGACTGCTTATTGCCCATTGCCTACTCGTTTCGCTGCACTAGCAATCAATCTATCAAACTCTATAATAGCTCTAGTATGTTCTCCTTTGCCAATCAAGCCCCCCGTATCAAAAGCCTCAATTTTAAATTTATATAATTTCCCTTCCATTCCTAAAAAAGTAGCTTTGGCACTTACTTCCGTCTTATTAGGCGTCGCTGCCAAATGCATAATATTGACCCCAACACCAACAGATAATTGGTCAGGTGTTAATAATTTTTTCATAATTCGAGCAGCAGCCAATTCCATAATAGCAATCATTCTAGAAGTCGCAAAAACTTCTGGAAAACGGTCACCCGAACCATCCCCCAAAGCACTTGCCATATCTGCATCGGAAGCAATCATACTAAATTCTGCTATTTCGCCTATTTCTAGTTGAATGGACATATTTATTTAATTTTTTAGGTTCTCTGACAAATCCAGTGAAAAATCAGCTCGTCCGATGACTAGCGTCGTCGGATGAACTGATTTTAATCATCCGACGACGCAGTCATCGGACGATTAAAATCTCATTTCACTGTTTACTCCGACAGGTCGGAGGGGTTTGTCAAAGAATCATTTTTTATTTAAAAAGCCGCAAAAATACAAAACTAATAGGGAACCATAAGCGCTACAAAATCAATCTACACATGTCTACCACGCTCATATAATCCCAATACTTTCAAATTATTACAGATTGGGCGAATCGCATTTAGCACTTGGTCTAAACGCATTGCACTTTTCGCTGTCAAATCTACAAAAAACATGTATTCCCAATGTCTTCCCTCAATAGGAACAGATTGTATTTTAGACAAATTAATCTCATAAGCAGCTAGAACGGACAGTACTTTATTTAAGCTACCCGCATCGTGACTGGTGGTAAAAGAAATAGACGCTTTATCCACTTTCTGAGCATCATTTCCTGAAAAATATTGGTGTTGCAAAACCAAAAAACGCGTATAATTCTGTTTATTCGTTTCAATACTTGGTCCTAGAATATCCAATTCATACATTTCTGCGGCTAAATTACTAGCGATAGCTCCTCTATTTTTTAATTTTCCATCTCTAATTTCTTTAGCACTCAAAGCAGTATCTAAAGATTCTACCAATCGAATATGTGGATATTGAGCAAAGTATTTTCGGCATTGCCGAATCGCCATATAATGAGAGTGTACTTCTGTAATATCTTCAATTTTTTGTCCTGGTAAAACCATTAGGTTTTGTACAACTCGCAAATAAATTTCCCCCGTAATATGTAGCCCTGAGTTATTGACAAGTTTGTGATTGGGTAGCATTCCTCCAGCTAAAGTATTCTCTATTGCCATCAATCCTACATCTGCCATCTCTGGGTCTTCCACTAATTGCACGACTTCTTGAAAAGTATCTGCTGGAATAATTTCTACAGGCGTACCATCAAAATAATGTCTTGCTGCCATTTCGTGAAAAGCACCAGGGTAACCTTGTATAGCTATCCGCTTTGCTTTTATTTTTCCATTTTTTGACGTTTTTGGCAAATCCAAAGTATTTGTGGTTGACATTTTGTTTGAGTTGCCAGTTGCGAGTTGCCAGTTACCAGTTACCAGTTTTGGACAACTGGTAACTGGTAACTGGCAACTGGCAACTGAATTTACTAAAAAAGAGTTCATCGTTTCAAACGAGAACTCTTTTCGGTTAATATTTTTGCATACCAAACCATTTAGAGTTCCCTATCTGAGACGCTAAAAAAATAAAAAAAATAAAATTTGGTTTGGCTGTTATTTTCTAACATGTTGAATATTGATAAATAGAAATATTTATTTATTCAAAATTACTATTGGTTAAAGCGACAAATCATAAATTGATGACTACCAATAAAAAAAGCCCCTTTCGGAGCTAATTATTTGTTGATATACACTATCTAATAAATACATTAGCTCTTATTGGATTAACCAAAAAAGTAGAAGCTAAAGTAAAAAAAGAAAGTATAAATCATCATCATATTAAATTTGAAGTACAAACATATCAATTAATTCTGCGCTTTGCAAATTTCTTGCCTTTTTTGTCTATAAAATTAAAGTAGCGTTAACATAACTAATGCTAACGCTACTTTATTATTTTGATAAAATCAAAACAAATTTATTTAGGATTATGTACATCCATTTGTGGGTATGGGAAGCTAACACCTTCTTTATCAAAACGCTTCTTCACATTTTCTTGCATATAGAAATAAGCATCCCAGTAATTTTCACTCTTAACGAATGGTCGAGTATTTAACACAACTGCACTATCTCCTAATTCTCCAACAACAACTCCTTGTGCAGGGCTATCTAAGATATAAGGACATTCTTTACCTACTTCTAAGATTAAAGCTTTTGCCTTATCAATATCATCATTATAGCCAATACCAAAAGCTAATTCTACACCAATTTCTCCTTGACCAGAAATATTAGTCATTACATTACTAGTAACAACTCCGTTTGGTACAATAATACGCTTATTATCTAATGTTGCTAAAACCGTATTAAAAATTTGAATTTCTTGCACAGCCCCAACATTACCACCACCTATATCTACTAAATCACCTACTTTGTAAGGCTTAAAAGTTAATAATAAAACACCACTTGCAAAATGTCCTAAACTTCCTTGTAATGCCATACCAATAGCAAAAGCTAAAGCACCAAAGATAGCAACGAAAGAAGTAGTTTCAATACCAAACATTCCTGCTACAGCTAATAATACCATGATTTTTAAACCAGTACTTACTAGCGAACCTAAGAAAGGAGTAACTGTTTCGTCTACGCCACTTTTTACCAACATCTTCTTTACACCTCTCGTAACAGCACCTGCTACCCAAAATCCAATAATTAAAGTAAGAATAGCCCCAATAACTTTAGGTGCATATTCAGTAAGCATCTGCGATAATGTCGCCATGTCAAATAAACCTTCCATTTTAGTTAGTTTTTAGTTAATAAAGTTGAATAAAATAATTGATGAATTAAATTTTATAGGATTTCGTTTTTCTTCTATTTGTTCTAGAGCAGATAATTATCTTTGTAGGATTAATAGTTTCAAGCCTGTTTATTCTTAATTCCCTATATTGACGGACTTAGTGTTTAAAAGACACACTTTATTTACGGAAATTTTAACAAAAAATCAAAAATATGTTAAAACTATTGATTATCAAATAATTATGGTTAAATTATAGTAGTAATTATTACAGCTATACACTAACCATTTAATTCATAATTATAAGTTTTCTACTTTTTTTTGAATAAAATAAATAGATAGCGATACAATTACAATACTGTACTTCAATTGAATGCTACCTATATAGGTTAACCTAATATTTATTTAACAAATCATAAACCAACTTTTCAATAATTAGACTTGTTTATATTCAAGAATTCAAATAGACTTGTTACGCTTTGAAAAATGAGTATATGAAAAAGCCTTTTGCTGATGGCTATAATTTTAAAGAATAACAAGCCTAATATCAAAATAATAAGGTAAGTGATTAAAAAAATTATTACTCATAAAGACATTGCGCTACAAAAATTGATGCATTATTGTGCTTATCAAGAACGTTGTCATCAAGAAGTACGGTCTAAATTAATATCCTTAGAAATTTATGGAGAGGATTTAGAAGAGATCATTGCTGAATTAATTACCGAAAACTTTCTAAACGAAGAACGATTTGCCAAAGCTTATGCTGGCGGAAAATTCAGAATGAAAAAATGGGGAAAAATTAGAATCAAACAAGAATTAAAAAGGCGAAAAATCTCCGATTATTGTATTAAAAAAGCCATGCAAGAAATTGACGAAGAAGGATATATGGAAGGTCTATATGCCTTAATTGAAAAGAAAAGGAAAACCGAAAAGGAAACGAATGAATTTAAATTAAAAGGTAGATTAGCTAAATACGCTATGAGTAAAGGATTCGAATCTTACCTTGTTTGGCAAGCTTTAAATGATATTTTTCCTAGAAAATAATTTTTGTAATACTAAGAAGATGCTCACAAAATTATTAGCGGGTTACCAAACAAAGCGCTCCTAATTATTCCAAAAAAGGCAATACCGTCGAACGTTTCACTTCATTAATCACAAAAGAACTTTTAATTTGTCCTATCCTTGGTAGGGTAGCAATTTTACGAGAAAAGAAATCGTGATAAGTATCCAAACTTGGGCAAATTACTTTTAACATAAAATCCGTATCTCCGCCCATTAAATAGCATTCCATAATTTCTGGCACATTCTCTATTGCTTCATAGAATTCACTAATCTCTTCAAATTTCTTCACATCTAAAGAGCCCGATAAAAAAACGATAATCGATGAAGTTATTTTTTTTCGGTCAACTACTGCCACATACTTTTCAATAATTTCTTCTTTTTCCAATCTTTTAATACGTTCATAAATCGGTGTTTTTGTCATATTCAATCGACTCGCAATCTCTTTAGTATTGGTTGTCGAATCTTTTTGAAGTATTTTCAAAATACTTTTATCTATATCATCTATTTTTTTCATAGGAAATTTTCCTTTGGATAATATCTAAAATTAACGTAATAATTAATTATTCCTGCAATATAATTGATTTACAGGAATAATTACTTTGTTTTCAGAAATAATTGCTACGAACGAACCTCGTTAGTAATTTTGCAGTATAAATTTAGGAAAAATTCATTCTATTTGTAAAACATAAAATACTTAATCACATGGCGACTGCAACACAGGTCAACTACAAAGTGAAAGATATTGCTCTAGCAAATTGGGGCAGATTAGAAATCGAATTAGCGGAGGCGGAAATGCCAGGTTTAATGGCTATTAGAGACGAGTTTGGTGATACTAAGCCATTGAAAGGTGCTAGAATTGCAGGATGTTTACACATGACTATCCAAACTGCTGTTTTAATTGAAACTTTAATTGAGTTAGGAGCAGAAGTTACTTGGTCTTCTTGTAATATTTTCTCTACTCAAGATCACGCAGCATCTGCAATTGCAGCAGCAGGAATTCCTGTTTTTGCATGGAAAGGGATGAACGAAGAAGAATTTAGCTGGGCAATCGAGCAAACTTTATTTGCTTTTGAAGGTGGCAAGCCATTAAATATGATTTTGGATGATGGAGGTGATTTAACCAATATGGTTTTAGATGATTATCCAGAATTAGTAAACGGAATCAAAGGATTAAGTGAAGAAACGACTACAGGTGTTCACAGATTATACGAAAGAGTAAAGAATGGCACTTTACCACTGCCTGCTATCAATATTAATGACTCTGTAACGAAGTCTAAGTTTGATAACAAGTATGGTTGTAAAGAATCTTGTGTAGATGCGATTAGAAGAGCAACAGATGTAATGATGGCTGGTAAAGTAGCCGTTGTTGCAGGATATGGAGATGTAGGAAAAGGTTCTGCTGCTTCTTTAGCAGGTGCAGGATGTAGAGTAATTGTAACAGAAATTGACCCAATTTGTGCTTTACAAGCAGCAATGGACGGATTTGCAGTAAAGAAAATGGTGAATGCCATTCCTGAAGCAAACATCGTAGTAACTGCAACTGGTAATAAAAATATCTTGACAAAGGAGCACTTCGAGGCGATGAAAGACAAAGCAATCGTTTGTAACATCGGTCACTTCGATAATGAAATCGACATGGGGTGGGTACACGGTACACACGATGATTCTAAAGTAGAAGTTAAGCCGCAAGTAGATAAGTATACTTTAAACGGTAAAGATGTAATCGTATTAGCAGAAGGAAGATTAGTGAATTTAGGTTGTGCAACTGGTCACCCATCATTTGTAATGTCTAATTCTTTCACGAATCAAGTTTTAGCACAATTAGAATTGTGGCAGAATACGGATAAGTATGAGAACAAGGTATACATGTTACCTAAGCACTTAGATGAGAAAGTAGCAAGACTACACTTGGCTAAGATTGGCGTAGAATTAGAAGAGTTATCAGCTGACCAAGCAGAATATATTGGTGTAACAGTTGAAGGCCCATTCAAGCCAGAATACTACAGGTATTAATTTAAAGAGACCGCTTTGCGAAGAGAAAAGAGACGAGTACATCTCTATTCTCGCTTCTCTATTCTAAAATATAAAGAACAATATTATTTAGCTTATGGTTAGTAGGCACAAAGTTGGTTCGTCCAAAGCTTGTGCCTATTTTTTTTCTACAGCCTAGTGCTAGTACTACAGCTTATGCCTTATCCATCGACTCTAGTTTTTTTATCCGCTCTTCTAACTGCTTGACTATAAACTGATGTTCAATTTCCAAGACTTTCTGGCGGTCATTACGTTGATAAAAATCTTCGTAAAATTTGGTGTAAATCATTTGATACATTACAGCACTTTTAAAGGCTTTCTGCTTTCGAAAAATTTCCGCCATTATTTGATAGCCTCTAATTTCTGACAAACCATCTTTCATCCGCTTAGCTGCTGCTATTCCTCTACTCGTTAATTTGATACTTTCACTATATTTTTCTAATTTACTATGGACATTACCTAGGTTGATTAAATTGACCTGTACTCCGTTTACGTCTCCAATTTCTTGAATAAGTGTATTTACTCGTTTTGCATACCGTAATGCTTTATTGTATTCTTCCCTTCTTGAATAGGCTACGCCTAAAAAAGCGAGACAAAAAACTAATGCAGGTTTATTGCGATGTTTTTTAGCCAATTTTTCCGCAGCCAAAAAATGATTGATGGCTATTTCATCTTGATAAGATAATAATTGAGCAGTACCTAGGTAATTGAGTAATAATACTTGTTGATTAACAGTCAATAGCGCCTGATAGTTAGCAACAACCGTATTTAGATTTTCTAAGGCTTTAGGATAATGAAAAACTTGATAATAAACGACACCAATATATAAGATTGTACTTGCTAAAAAGGATTGATGATTCCCCCTTAGACTTTGTTCTTTAGCAATTAATAGATGGGTGATTGCAGTAGCATTTTCTTTTAATGTAACCGTTATTTGCCCTAATAAAAGATGAGCTTCAATGGCCTGTTCTGGCATATTTTGAATCTCGCAAATTTGCAATGCCCTTTCTGCATAATTCTTCGCTTGACTTAAATCTTTTTTATGGATAAAAATTTGACTCTGCAGCAAATAGTTGGCTACCAAAACCCAATAGTGAGCCTCATCCGTATGTTGAATCAATAATTCTAAGGATTGATTGGCTAACTCTAAAGCCTCCTCTATCTGCCCATTAGTCAAAGCCAACTTAGTCAGTCCATTTAAAGCCTGTATTTCACCAATGTCATGCGCCTCTTTTTGGCACATTTGTAAAATATCTTGATAAACTGTTTTTGCCTTTAGGTTTTCCCCTAACTGTAGATACATTTCCCCCATTAGTAAATGAGGTTGTAAAAATGCAACTGAATTTTTCAACTGAGGAATAAGTGCTTCTAATTCTACTAATTTGTATTTTGCTAAGGTAGGAAAGGTGCTATCTTTAGAAAATCGCCCTTTGGTTAATAAAATGTCGCACCATAAAAGGGTTCCATAAAAGGAAAGGTCTGAGCCGCTATCTTGTTGCCGCTTCTTCAAAGACATCTCAATCGCTGTTAATGCCTTATCTAAATTTAGTTCCTGCAAACACTGCTTTGCTTGTATTAATGCAGGATCGTTTATTTTATTGTCTAGTGGTGTACTCAATTGAGTAATAGTTTTTCTCTTCTAAGCTTTGGTTCTATTCAACAAAGCCTTCTAAATTTAATTTAATAGTTCTTGGTCTGCCATTAGTTACAACTGTAATTGTCGGCTTTTGTCTCCCAACTTTATTCTTGCTATCAAAAGTAACATCTATCGCTCCTTCTTTTCCTGGTTCAATCGGCAAAAAAGGATAACTAGGAAAAGTACATCCACAACTAACATCTACACTTTTAATCACTAAAGGCGCATTCCCCGTATTCTTAAATTTAAATTGATGATTCACTTTATCTCCTGTTGTAATCGTACCATACTTATGGACTAATTCATCAAATTTAATTTTAGCGCGTTTCTTTTTTTTCTTTTTAATGGGTTTCGTTTCCGCTTTTTTCTCAACAGTAGCAGTTGTTTTTGTAGGTATTTTTTTAGTGGTTGTTGCTACTTTTTCAATAGGTTTCTTTTCAACAATTTTTTCTTCAACAACTTCCTTTTTGGCCAAAACCACACTATCCACAACTTTCGTTAGTTTCTTGATGGGTTCTGTGATTGCTTTTGCTGTTTCTTCTTCTACTGGTGATTGACGAATCACTTTTTCAGTTGTTGAGGCTTCTTTACACTGAGTAAGTAGCATTAAAAGACCAATATTTAAAAGGATAAAATAAAATAATCTTGACATTTGTATTCAATTTTTGCTACAAAAATAGCTAAATGTTTCCTATTTTCTAGTTGAGCAGGAATTCTTGCTATTGTTTTGACGGAATCAAAAGCAGAAAGACACATTTTTAAGTTCAAATTCAAGTACCACATTCATAGCAAAGGTTGGTTTACAACAATTATCCATAACTTGGTTTATTTAATAGAAGATATTTTTTTAAATTCCTTTGTATAGGAATCGGCGCCTACTTATTATCTTTTCGTATGTACATAGGCCTCTATTCCTTTACGCTTTAAAGTATTAACCAGTTGCTTAGCCTCGGCGGCACTAGCAAAACGATTAACAATTAAAGAAGCGTAGGCTTTTTTATTAAACTTACCAATTTCTGCATTATCATACCCCATTTGTTTAAATTTCTTTAATTGGATTTGCGCATTAACTTCCTGTTTGAAAGTCCCTGCTACGACCAAATACTTACCCAACGAATTGGCATTATCATAAGCAGAAGGTCTAGTATTGGTATTACTATTACTTCTTCCAGTTGCTTCACCTCCTGCCTCTGCCGCTCTTGTTTCATTTAAATCCGCTAAGTCATCAACAGTTGGCTCTTCTGGTTCATAAGTTGTCGTATCCGAATCATGCGGAAAGTCGCCTTCCTCATCATACTCATCTTCTTCATCCAAAGTCGCTGTTTTACCATCTCCTATTTTATCTAGTGTTTCCGCAACAGAGGGTCTGTCATGTTCTTGACTAGAAACGTCAGGCCAATTTTTATTAAAAAAATAGATACCCAGTATAAAGATGGCGGCAATTAGTGCGGCTACTATCCAATCAGCTTTTCTCATAGTTTATTTATTTTAAAAAAAGTATTTTAATTGTTAATGTGATGATTTTCTTCTGCAATTTAATGATTAAAAAGAAATAATGTACTAAAAATAATTAAAATCAATCATCAAAATTATCTTTTCTTTTAAATTTTCAGCTAAACAAACCTTGTTTCAAAGAAAAAATTCAGTATTTTTAAACTACTAAATTAGGTAAAGAAGTGTAATAAAATCTAGTATTTCACTAAATTAAAGAGTAAATAAAAAAGGGCAAATTAATAATAAAGAAAAAAAATGTAATTTATAAAAAGCTAATATTTAGACAATTAAGAAAATAGTTGGCATATTTATTGCTACCTACTAAATAACATATCCTATTACATCTTTTCAAATTATAGTCCCTATTTTACAACATACATAGTAGATCTTTTTTACGCCTAAAAAGAAAAACTTCATTATGCACTATGAAATTAAGGGATTCATTATTTTCCTTTTAACTTATTTTATACTTACGGCTTCCACTTGTGTGGAAAGAGTAGAACCTGGCTTAACGGCAGCAGACTTCACGAAGGAGAAACGGGAAGTATTGGGTGATTTACTCAAGCAAACGATTGAAAACAATCCAGAAGAATATGTTGTATTGAATCGTCGGTCCAAACGAGATTCTGTTATTATTACTTATTTACAGACACTCTACGACCAAGCAACCCAAGAAATTCGACAGGATAGACAATCAACGCCTTCTAATCGTTGGAGTACAGAACGAACATGGGACGTCATTGTACTGCATGACGATAATCGCTATGCATTTTCTCTCCCAGGTGGTCATTTTTACGTTTCTACAGGTTTTTTAAGTACTTTAAGTAAAGGGTATGAAATATATTACCTCATGGCTTTCGAAGCAACGAATATTTCTGGTCGATATTTAATTGACAATCTCATTTCCGAATATAATACTAGCACTTTATTAGATTTGATTGAAACAGAGGAACCGTCAGCCAATCCATCCTTCTTAAATATAGCTAAAACATTACGAGATGATTTAGCTTTTCAGGATGATATTATTAAGGAAATAGACCGAGAAACAGGTGCCTTGATTTGTCAAACTTCGATTTTTGACCGATTTGGTATTCAACCTATTTTAGAAAAACTTTCTACCCAAGAACAATATAGAGATACTAGACCTTCTTATGCGAACCGCATAGACTTTATTGCCGAATTGGGCATCAAAGGTTGCGGTACTATTAAATCGACAGGTTTATACGAGCGAATGGTCCTAAAGAATTTACCTAAGTAAAGTGGGGGTTCAAGTTGACTAAAAACCGCATATAAGTAAAATCCCACCCCTTACTAAAAATATGCAAACAACTTGATTCGATAAGATTACAATTTAACAAACACCCACATTTAAAAGAGGGTTGAAATTAATTTTTCAGCCCTCTTTTCTTTTAATCACAGTAAACTGTAATTTTGTGCAAAAAATAGCATGCATAAAAAAGGAAAACTATATTTAATTCCTACTCCTTTAGGCGAAAACGGCGACCATGTATTACCACAATATGTCAAAGATATTATTCACCAATTAGACATTTTTATTGTTGAGAAAGCAAAAACGGCGAGACGATATATTAAAACGACCAACCCACCAAAAGCAATTAGTGCGTTAACTTTCTCAGAACTCAATAAACGCATTGATTACAACGAATGGAGTCAGTATTTAAATCCCGCAGAAAATGGGAATGACATTGGTTTATTATCAGAAGCAGGCTGTCCTGGCGTAGCAGACCCAGGTGCAGAAATTGTAAAACTAGCCCATGAGAAAGGGATAGAAGTCGTGCCGTTAGTTGGTCCATCTTCCATTTTATTAGCCTTAATGGCATCTGGCATGAATGGACAAAGCTTTGCTTTTCATGGTTATTTATCTCCTAAAAAAGAAATTGTGGGCAAAGATTTGAAAAAATTGGAGCAAGCTGCCCATCAGGGAAAACAAACCCAACTTTTTATTGAGACGCCCTATCGAAATAAACAATTGGTTGAGCAAGCTTTTAAGGTACTTTCACCAAAAACTAGATTTTGTATTGCCATGGATTTAACCTTACCAAATGAATATGTGGTTACTAAAACCATTGCAATGTGGCGTAAAAGCAAGTTGCCAGAATTGCATAAACGACCTGCCGTATTCTTGTTACTGTAAAAGATTTATGGCTATTGAATAGAGGGTTAGAACTTTGTTAAGGGAAGACGAAAGAAATAACCTGCGTAAATTCATAGGGTTGGATAATTCGTGGGGAAAATTAGTAGCGAAATTCTCCACGAATTATCCAGCCCAACGAATTATTTCGACCTGTACAATTAAAAAAGGGGTAATTTCGCAAGAAATTACTACAAAATGGAAAAAAAGACTAAAATTAAAATTACCATAGAATTCCTTGATATAGAAGAAGGTGTTCAAAATATGGAAAATGAAGCTGCAAATAGTACATCGATGCTAATAAATCGTACGGATGCTGAAAGTATAGATGGTTGTGAACAGGCTTTATTGGAGTTAGCTTATCCAGCAATGCGAAAGGCAATGAGTGCTCGACTAAGCGAAATTAGTAAAAAAAAATAATTGTTTAAGCTCTAGCGATTCCCATCTTAGTCTACTAGAATTTAGTCATAACTTCCGAGTAGTAAGTGAATTAGGTCGTTTTGAATTTGCAGTTTATGCCAAGGAGGAAGAAAAAGCTCAATTTTTCACTAAACAAGTAGGAAAAAGTGCTTATAAAACACTTGGCTATAAAGAAATTGGATTGTATGATGGGGTGTGTAAAAGTACCTATTCTCATATACTAGGACAAATTACCCGTCAATGGCGACAACCTAAGTCATTAACAACAAGTAAGTTACAAAGCGAAGTACTACAAGAAGCAAAAAAATAAGTACTCAAATTGAACGACAAAGTCAAGAAATATTTGCAGCACAAGATTTTGATAAAGTAGGGCAACCTATAGAAAAACCAGAAGTTAAAGAATTGGAACATTTACCGCTTAAAGAATTGGAAGTAGCAAAAAAAGAAATGATAGAAAATGCTCCGGAAGACTTACGACAATTACTTGAAAAACAAGTGCTTATCGAGTCGGAATACGAGACGAAGAATACTTGCTATGCTAGTGTTGACGATGTATGTT
>JBGCFJ010000529.1:0-4248 GCA_045106885.1 Saprospiraceae bacterium | reverse complement strand
TTAGACCAGTCAATTTTTCTTCTAAGGAATTCAAAAAATGCTTGCATAATGGATTATGGACGCATTTTTTGAGTTTCTTAGAAGGGAAAAAGGCGGTATAAATGGTTGATTATTTCTGCCACTTTGCCTTAGTAGTCAGTCCAGTTAATATTGTTGGGTAATTTGGCGACTTTTAAAGCTGTACGTCGTTAAAAATACTCGCCATAGCTACGCAGGCTGACCGTGAATGCGTTTCGTAACCACCAAATTTATTTGGTAGGTTGTACACGGATTGATTGTCAGTATATTACATAGAACCAGCCAAATAAATTTGGCGGTTACGTACGATACAAACACCATTAGCGGTCAGCCTGAAAGGCGATGTCTGCGTTTTTTTGCCTAGTACAATTTCAAAATTCATCCAAATACAACCCAACACTATCATCTTGACGGACTACTAAGGGGAAACGAAAGAAATAACCTACGTAAATTCGTGGGGTTGGATAATTCGTGGGGAAAATTAGGGGCGAAATCCTCCACGAATTATCCAGCCCCACGAATTATTTTTTACAACATATAGTATTGTTGCGTAGGTTATTTTTTGCCAAACCCCTAAACTAAACTTTTGCCATAATTGCTTAGAAATTCACTGATTAGAAATTAAAGTTAAATAATCTGTGGGGAGTAAAAATCCGTAGGGAAATGTTGTAAGTAATTCCTTACGGATTGATGCGAATCATTTTTTAGATTTTCCTAAATTATCGAATTAAAGTAGCAAAACCATCCAATTGCACCTTTTCTCCTCGAGGCGTTCGATAACTAAGCAGATACACATATACTCCAGTAGGACTATCTCGCCCAGCATTTCCTTTTCGACCATTCCAGCCTTGGGTGAAATCATCCGTTTCGAAGACCAATTCTCCCCAACGATTCCAGATGGTAAAAGTGAAATCAGTTGCGCCTGCGAGCGCACCATTCCCAATAAAAATATCATTGACCCCATCTCTGGTGGGCGTAAAGGCATTCGGCATAAACCATTGTACAAAAGGAATGACATCAATCAATTGGACGGCAGTATCTCTACAGCCACTTGGCGCAGTTACGATTTGTACTATTTGCTGTTGTCCAGTATCTCGAAAGGTAAAACTAGGATTAGCCATAGTAGATGTACCTTGATTGCTAAATTCGTATCTCCATTCAACGGCATTAAAAGAAGCATCGTTTACTTGAACCGTTGGATTGGTACTAGACAATTCATTCGGCATTAAAGAGAAACCTGCTTCGGGAGATTCCAAAATATTGATTAAATCAGGATAATCTGCTGCCACAAAACAACCCAATGGACTTTCAATAGATAAAGAAACCGAATAAACGCCAGCAGTTTCGTATACATGAGTTGGACTAATTTCAGTGGACGTATTGCCGTCTCCAAAATCCCATAGAATCTCATAATCTGCACCAATAGGCATGGAATTATTGGTAAAAACAATAGGCGTTGGATTACAGCCTCCTTCGGTACTTTGGACAATAGCTACAGATTGTGGAGCTGGGGCATAATTAATATTGACCGTTTCTGTATCCGTACAACCATTATTATCGGTTACGCTTAAAGAAATACCATAATTACCTGCATTGGCATATTGATACACAGGATTTTGTAGATTAGAAGTGTTACCATCTCCTAAATCCCAATCCCAGTTAGTAATGGATTGTGCATCTGTGGAAGAGGCATCTACAAAAGTGACAGGACCAATGGTACAACTATCAAAAGATTGACTAAAATCAGCCGTAATATCAGGTAGAATTTTTACAAAAATATTGGCTGAATCAATACATTGTGGACTATTGGGATTCAAATAAAGTTTTCCTGCATAATCTCCTTGTCCAGGAAACATCACTTCGGCATCCCAATTATTTGAAATGATAGTTCCTTCCTCAAATTCCCATAAAATATCATTGATAAATGCTCGGTCAAAACTTTCATTGACAAAAGTAACCGTTTCTTGTCCACAGAAAGTCAAGGCAAAATCTCTAGAAATGACATTGCCATTAGGCCCGATATTTTCTCGAACCTCATCACTTTGAATTTGAGCAGTAATATTTTGGATACAAGCAGCGACATTAAATTGGAAATCTCTTTGAATGCTGCCCATTAATTGCCCATCTCGATACTCTTCCACACAAACCCCCACTACAAACTGTCCTTGGATAGTAGGAATACCTGTAATTAAGCCAGTGACAGAATCAATCGAAACAACAGGATTACCTGCCATTGGGGTAGCTGCGGAATAAGTCGGTCCAATAAAGACCACTTCCTCTAAGTTAGTGCAAGCTGGTTCTGGACTAACACCGTCACAGTCTCTAGCATCTCCAGTTGGGTCAAGGTTAACATCACCGACGATACCTCCTCCTAATAAGGGCGAACAAAAGAAGTAAACTAAAGAATCTCCATCTGGGTCACTGGCAGAATGGTCAAAATTAATAGGTTCATTATTACAAATAACCGTTGGTGGGAAATTGTTAAAAACGGGACTACTATTACAACTTGCTTGAGATGCAGGGTTAATTTCTATGACATAAGTAGAACCCGAAAACTCAGGGTCTTCAATATTCAAAATAGTTTCATTTCGGCAACAACGCTGAAAGGCAATCACATAACTACTGTCAGACATGGGGTTAAAAATAGCTCTAGTGCCATCTATTTCAAAAGCATAAATAGCTTCCTCCACACAAGCATCTACTGGTGCAAGCAGACATTCTAAATCAGGAGGAGAAACAGGCCGAATTTCTCTGGGAGCGACTCTCAAAACATTTCCATCTGCTTGCGTTTTATTATCTGCACAAGTACCATTGGCATCACAAATAAAATAGGTGAGAATACCTAGATTATCAAAACCTACATTACCTGAACAATCCCGATAAAGATGGAATTCTACCAAATACTGACCATTTCCTAAACATTCATAAGTGACTTCTCCACCAATAATATGACTGGCGGATAATTGGTAAGAAAAAAGTAGCGCTAACACTATTCCAAAAAATCTAATTTGCATGCAAAGAAGTTGATGAGTTTTTAGAGTTGATGAGTGAATGAGGAGTAAGAATAGTTTCCTAAACCTAATTCTTATCACTTCTTAAACCTATAAAAACGCTTTTGTTGGCGAAATCTGTTAAAATTTCAAATTTTATTTAAAAAAATGTCACCAATTGTACTAAAATAAAATTTTATTCAGTTTAATATTCCGAACAGACAAACTTACCATCTTTTTCCCATAGACCGTTTAGCTATACTTACAATTTATTGAATAAAACCTGTTTAAATTCAAGCATATAGATTCACCCCCTTTGTAATTTGTATGCCTCGTTTTAAGTTACTTTATGCTAACAAACACTTATCAAATCTCCCCCAAAAACAAAAAATTATCATCAGTTTAAGATTGATTTGGTAATAACTATTATCTTCGCACAATTTTTGAAATAACAAGTATTTCTACTTTGTTTTTCCTTGAAAATGTACTGGAGAATCACTAATTGAATGATTAACACCAAACATTTAACCAGTTAAGTAAAAGAATGATATGGATGCAATAACTTTACAAAAAAGACCTACTTTTGAGCAAGATAATTTTGATAATATAGCTGATGTTTTAGCGAATGATGGCATTATATTATATCCTACCGATACCATTTGGGGTTTAGGTTGTGATGCCACCAATCCTGTGGCGGTAGAACGAGTTTATAATTTAAAACAAAGAGACCGTTCTAAACCATTTGTCCTTCTAGTGGATAGTATCGAAATGCTAAAGGAATATGTCGAAACGGTACATCCTCGATTAGAAACTTTGATGATGTACCATAAACGGCCAATGACGGTCATTTATGAACAGGCTAAAAACTTGCCAAAAAATGCAGTCGGCCCAGGTGGTAGTGTAGCGATTAGAATTGCACTAGACCCTTTTTGTCAACAATTGATACGGGCAGCAGGAAAACCTTTAGTAGCGTCTTCCGCAAATATTAGTAATGAACTCTTTCCTTCCATTTTTGGAGAAATTAGTTCAGAGGTCATTCAAGGCGTTGATTATGTAGCAAGGCATCGGAGGTCAGATAAAGCCCCTAAAGAACCTTCTGTGATAGTGAAGTATGATGGGAAGGGAGAATTGGTTTTTTTACGAGACTAAGAATGATTTAAATTCATTTTTTAGCGATTCAAAATAAGACGAATACTCCAACTATATTTTGAATTGTTTTTCTATACTTTAACAGGTTAAG
>JBGCFJ010000528.1:0-2127 GCA_045106885.1 Saprospiraceae bacterium | reverse complement strand
GGCTAGGTGTATTTTCTATGTTTTGATGTAGGTCAGTTTCCATTCTTTAAGTCGAGATATTTAATAATACCATATTCCAAGTCACCACTTTTATCAGCGATTTCATCAATCATGATGGAATCAGCCGCCTCGGTGGTGTACATAGCTACCTCTTCGGGCGGTACTAAAACGGAGTACACTTTACCTACTTGCCCTAATCGAATATAGACATCTTTAGAGCGTTCGCCAGCAAGAGGAATCTTATTAATACTCATCACCTTTTTAGTCTCACTTTCAGGTAATCCAAGTAGTTTAGCTAAATCTTCAAAGCGAGTTTGATACTTGGTTTGGTCCAATAAAATTTGAATATCTGCATTATTTAAAATGGTATTTTTTACAAAAGGATTGCCAATAATATCCTCCAATTCTTGGGTAATAATGCCCACCGAGCCGTTAAACTTCCGAACGGTTTTGTACAAGTATTTTAAAAACTCAGCCATACCAGCATTGGAGATTGCTGACCAAGCCTCTTCAATCAAAATGATTTTTTTGACCTTTTTAAGTTTACGCATTTTGGTAATAAAGGCATCCATGACGACCAAAGCGACAATCGGAAAAATGACAGGATGTTCCTTAATTTCATCGAGTTCAAAGACACAAAAAGGTAAATCAGCAATGGAAAATTCTTCGGTACTATTTAGCAAATAATCGTACTCCCCACCTTTATAATAGGATTTGAGGACCATTTTAAAAGACACAAAATCGAAGTAGGTTTTTTCCTCCTCTAAAATCAGTTCAGCAAAATCGGTCGTTACAAACTCATAAAAGGAATTAAAATTAGCGGCAACTTTCGCCCTTTTCAAGTACTCATAATAGGAAATGATACATTTTGAGAGTATAGTGTATTCCTCCTTAGAAATGTCTTGATTCTCATTTTTCCAAAGGGTAAAAATCAAGGTCTTTAAAGATTCCTGTTCCTCTAAGTTTTTGGTTTTCCCTTCAGGGACAAAGAAGGGATTAAACGCCATTTTAGATTTAGCGGTGTATTCATAATACTTACCGCCCATGTAGGAGCAGAGCCTGCGGTAAGACCCACCCACATCAATGATAGTAATATGATAATCTTGCTCCAATAATTGTCGAACCATAAAATTGACAAAGAAGGATTTACCAGAACCAGATGGGCCGAGGACAAACATATTCCGATTGGTAATCCAACCCTTTTTCATAGGGGTGTCCCAAATATCAACGGTGATAGGAATGCCATAATCTCGCTCCGAAAACTTAACCCCATCAATACCTGAATTTTTAGGATTGGTCTCAATTGGGAAAAATAGACAAGCGGTATCAGAGAATTGAATTTGATATTCTGATTCTGGCAAATCAGCAGCGTTGCCAGGGGTACAAGCCCAAAAGACATTGGCACAATTAAAATTACGCTGGACAAAGACTTCCATTTTAGTTAGTGCATTATTCAATTGATTTTCTGCCTTAACTAAAGCTTCGCCTTTACCCCAAAGCATGACATTTTGTGACACATAAACGGGAATACTCCCAGAGTCTAGTTGAGCCGATAAAAAATTATCGTACTCGATAACGCTCTGTTCATTTTCCCGACTTTTAAAAGTCATGGACAGAATCTTTTCTCGCTTACGAGATAACTTTTTAACCACTTTATTGGGGTCGTTTTTGCGAATAATAGTATTAACAATATGGGGGTAAGCCAGTCCAATTCCAATAGGGTAGGTGACCGACCTATCAAAGAATTCATCGACATTAGCTTGACTGTCAATTTCAGATGGCATTTCAATATCGGAGGCAATCGTATTATAGAGCACTACTTCATTATCTCCGATACGGATATAGTCTTTTTCAAAAGACATATCTTTTAAAATATGCCGACTGCCTAAATTATAATATTCATTAAGCAGCTGAACCACATTTTCATTTTGTAGCATTTCAATCTCAATGCCTGCTGCATTAATGATATGCTGTACTTTGCGAATGGTATTTTCAAACTCGGTAATTCCATCCGAAATATCTCTTTTAACCAATCGACCAGAAATAAGTGTCGTGAGTATATTAGTCGTAAAAGCATCGTGTAAAGGATTTTTGGTAATCGTCAAAAAGCAGCGATGTTCCATAAAT
>JBGCFJ010000527.1:0-1852 GCA_045106885.1 Saprospiraceae bacterium | reverse complement strand
TTGAAGGAACAGCATGAACCGTGTAGCGACCAGACATTCCTGTCCAATTTACAAGAATGGCATTCGTCTCATCTATCGAAGTCAAAAATATAGACCCATCTGGTGCAAAAACTGTCCAATTGCTATTAACAGGATTGTTGTTGAAAGCATTTTGTGTTTTATAAATTTAAAACCACCCTAAAAAACCGACATTTTTTTAACAATGTTTAGGCTAAGTTCATTGAAAGACTGGAAAGAAAATAAGATTATATTTTATGGATTAAATGGTCAATACTATTTCATTTTTAGTAGATGACTTAATCAAGTGATGTCATTTTTTTAAAAATGAATAGCGCAAATTCTGTACATTTCCCAATAAAGCATAAAAAGCTTGGGTAAGTTATGGTAATTCCATTCTTAGCAATTGAGAAGCCATGAGAAACGATTTATTTAGCCTAAGATATCAGAAAAACGGATGACTATTCAAACAAAACATCAAATTTAGTAATACCGATGGGTAATCTTTCATCAAAATCAAAATCTATCCCATGCTCTAAAAAGAAATCCAATAAGGCTAAAGCAAAAGTATAGAAAGAATTCACTGTTCTATCAGGTCGTATCCGATGCATATAACTTCTAATAAGAGGATGTTGATACATCAGAGCTAACTTGATGGTTAAAGTAAAAGCAAAAACAGCAATCATAATTAAATTACTAATTGCAGCTACATCCCTTAATCTTGTTTTATCTAAATTAAAGCTAGTCGATTTTAAATCCTTAAATAGACATTCAATGGAATAGCGTTTATCATAGGCATTGATAATATCTTCTGGCTCATCAAAATTAGAAACTAGAGGCAAGGGCTTATCATATTTTTTATCATGCCAGAGTAGAAAATTAATATTTTCCAAGCGTTTTTCCGTAAATTCTACCCCTCTAATAAAGAAGTAATCTTGATGTTGACTAAGTAAAATATTTTTAGGCTTAAACTTGTCACCATCTTCATATAATACTGTATTACAAGCTGTTCTGAAAACATAATTCCAGTTTTTAGCTTTACAAAACACTTGTAATTCAGGACTATCAAATTCCCCATCTCCCAGTAAGGTAATGGGGAGATCCGGTGCGATTAGACCTTCTAAGTCTTGGTGTACTTCTGTTATTAAATCGGTATGGTTTTTAGTAGAAAAATGACCTTTTGAACCCGCTTTAACAAACCAACGAATGGGAAGACCTCTACGACCAAAAACAATACTGACCATTAAGGCGGCATGATGCTTCCCCATTTGTGAACCATCTATGACCAAATAAATGCCCTTCCCTTTGTTTAATATAGGGACAATGAATTTTAGTAAATCTTGGATATAAGGCAAATAATAGGTATCGTAGTTAATATGGGCATTATATAGAAATTTCTTTGCCGCTTTTTCTCGGCTATAACCTTTTATCAATTGGAGTAATCCTTTACCTATGGCTGATAAATGGCTACATTTGGTGCGTAACATACCCGTTATGTAGGCAGCTAAAGACTGTACGCGACTTTTTTGATGCCCTTTTAACTTTTTTCCTAGAATTCGCTTGAAGAATCTTAATAATTTTTTTAGAACTTTGCGATATAAATATTTTTTCATTAGCAGGTATCTTTTGTTAATTGATTTTTAATAAAGATGACCTGCTAATTTATCTTTCTTTCCTGTTTTTCAATGAACTTTTTTAGGTTTATTTTTAATTCGATTCAGTCTAAGTATTGTTAAAAAAATCGAACTTTTTTAGGGTGGTTTTGAAAAAAATAATTAATTAAAAACTATGAGTGGTACACCATACCAAATTAAAAAAGAAGAAGATTTAATTTTCTCGTTTATAAGCATTGGTC
>JBGCFJ010000526.1:0-4056 GCA_045106885.1 Saprospiraceae bacterium | reverse complement strand
TGTGCCAGAGTATGCAGTTATTTTTTCTTCTAAGGATTCTTTAAAAACCGCATATAGCCTTGCTACATAAGGCTTTTTTAAGTATTCTTAGAAGGAAATAAGAACAAGTAATATGGCTCAATTTATTCCTGCGTCGTCACTTATACGAAGAAAATATATACAGAATTATTACAGCTTGTAGTAATTTCTTTAAAATAAAAACCTATGACAAGTACTCTTGAAAGTTTTGAAGATATGACTAAACCTTCTCTTTTTTGGCTAACAACGGAAATAGGACGAGCTGCTACTGAATATGGCTTTTCTATTCCCTTCCGAACACTTTTTAATAAAGCAGCAGTTGGAGATGGACATCCCGTCCTAGTTTTACCAGGATTTATGGCATCTGACACCTCCACCACAGCACTTAGGAATTTCATTGAAAAAAGAGGCTATCAAGCCTAAGCTGGGGAATTCGGGCGTAACAAGTGTTAGGTAGAAATACTAGATTTATTATTCCTAAGACTAGATGATATCTATGAAGAAACTGGTCAAAAAATCAGTATTGTAGGATGGAGTCTAGGTGGTGTTTTGGCTAGACAATTAGCGAAAGGGAAGCCACATTTAGTCCGTCAAGTCATTACACTAGGTTCTCCATTTAGAGATATTGCTGCGCCTAATAATGCTTCTTGGATTTATAACTTAATTTCTGGTGGAAAAAGAGTGGTAGATTTAGACCCAGATTTATTAAAAGATTTACCAAAACCTGCATCCGTACCAACAACAGCTATTTATTCTAAAGAAGATGGGGTAGTGGCATGGGAAGTTTGTATAGAGGAAAAAGAGACCGAAATTCATCAAAATATTCAAGTGAGAGGCAGCCATATTGGTTTAGGGTTTAATACAGCAGTGCTAAAAATCATAGCAGACAGACTACAATTGAACGTTGATAATTGGGCACCATTCAAGCCTACTAATTTTGTGGAAGATTTATTGCTTTATCCTTCTTTATAGAGAAAAGTAAACTTGAAAAATAAAAGCGCTGCCATATTCAATTATGACAGCGCTTTTGTTTTAAGGAGTATATAATTGGATTACTAAATGAGTAAATAAGAGACTGAAAACGCTGTTACTTGAGGTTAAGCCCCTATTTACTCATCCTTTCAGACAGTCAGCAGTCAGCAGTGGCAGTAGGCAGTAAAGCCTTGATTTTCAATACTAAAATTTTGCCTAAACACAGTTAGCTGAACAGTCTCTCCTTTCATTTATTCATTTTATTTAATAGCCTCCCCACCACGAGTTCGAGTCCGAATCCGAATAGCATCCATTACATCATAAACAAAAATCTTTCCGTCCCCTACATTTCCCGTAGAGGCATTATCTAAAATGGTATTGATACATGTTTCTAAGTTCTCATCACTTATCACACAGATAATCATGACTTTATTTCTTAGAATATTAGATTTTTCTGTACCTCTATACACCTCAGAATAACTCTTTTGCAGCCCTGTTCCCTTCACATTCATGACCGTCATACAAGGAATTTCTGCTGCTTTTAATCCTTTTTGAACATCCTTTAATTTGGATGGATTTATTATTGCTTCTACTTTTTTCATTTTATGAATTATTAAAAGTCTACACAATTACTCTTGTGGAAACTTGTTAAAAATTGGTGGTACTGACCGTAAATTTAATTAAATTCTACCCCTTTCTAAATCATTCCATATTTTTAATCATTACAGTCAACTATTACCTTTAAAATTATATCATCTCAGGATATATTTGAAAATAGGTTGATTGCCTAAATCATAAATCTAAATTCGTATGTCATCAATCATAAATCTTTTTGTTTATACTAAATGGATTTATGAGGTAAGATGTATGAATTATGATTTATTACCCTATCCTTAAAGCTTACTCATATTCAGAATAAGATTCTACCCCAAACTCAGCCGCATCAATTCCTGCTAATTCTTCTTCTCTTGTCACTCTAATGCCCATCGTCATATCTAAAACCTTCATCAAACCATAAGTTAAAACAAAAGACATCGCTGCAATAGCCGCAACACCAGTTGCTTGAACTATTAATTGCCCAGCACTTCCAGTCGTCAATAAGCCATTTTCTGCCGCAAACAAACCGACTGCCAATGTTCCCCATACACCATTCACACCATGTACGGCAACCGCACCAACTGGGTCATCAATATGCATTCTATCTATCGTGATAACGGCAATATCTACCAAAATACCTGCAATTAATCCAATGATAATAGCTGCCCAAGGGTCAACTACATTACAGCCAGCCGTAATACCAACTAAACCCGCTAAAATACCATTAATGACCATGGTAATATCCACTACACCGTGTCTTAATCGAGTATAAATCATCGTAGCTATACCACCAGCAGCAGAAGCTAAGAAAGTATTGGTGGCTACTGTACCAATCATTTCCCAATTGCCAACAGCCGCTAAAGTAGAACCTGGATTAAATCCAAACCAACCAAACCATAAAATAAAAGCACCTGTAGCTGCTAGTGGTAAATTATGACCAGGGATAGCATTGATACTTCCATCTGCATTATATTTACCAATTCGAGGTCCTAATACTATAGCCCCTGCCAAAGCAGCAAAACCACCCATGGCATGCACTGCTGCTGAACCAGCAAAATCATTAAATCCTTTACCTGCGAGCCAACCATCTGGATTCCAAACCCAATTTGCCGCCAAAGGATATAAAATGGCACAGAAAAGGATAACAAATACCACATAAACCCAGTTCCGCATCCGTTCTGCCAAAGCACCTGAAACTATCGAAACAGCGGCAATCGCAAAACCCAATTGTATAAACCAAAATAATTTATTAGAAATGGTGAGTCCTAAATCTCGGTCGGTGATACCTACATCAAAAGCAAAATAGCCATTAGACTCACCATAAGCAATTCCGAAACCCACTGCAAAAAAGGCAATTCCTCCAAACATAATATCTATCATCACTTTCGCAATAATACTCATGGTGTTCTTAGACCGAATAAAACCTGCTTCTAAAAGCGCAAACCCACCTTCCATTTGAAAGATGAGTGCGGCACATAGCGCTACCCAAACGGTATCTATGGCATTAATATTCCCTGCTATAGCATCTGCATTAGCTGCTACCTGGGTTGTAACTTCCGTTAAACCTTGCATAATCGTTTTGTTTAAAAATAAAAAAATATATTGAGCTCTTCATCCAGAATTGAAGAACTATCTAATACAAGTTGCTAATAAACTGATGTTTTTTGAGGTCAGAAGTCAGACAGAAAATTGAAATTTTCTGTCAGAAGTCAGATTAAACATAGGCAACCAACTGAATGTCAGAAATTTACATTTATTCAATCTGACTTCTGACAGTTTATGCAATAAACGGTCTGACTTCTCACTTCTTTCTAGGTATCTATTTTCTTTCTGATTATCTATTGTATGTTTTACTTTACTGGTATTCTAGTTTGTGAATACTTAATAGTTTTAGAAGTGGTATGATTTAATTAATTGATTTAAAGTGATTTAACCTGTAGTTAAACCTCTTTTTTAAAAGTCGGGTAAGCTGTATGATTACACAAATGTAATAGAAATATAAAATTTATTAAAAAATATATGATGTTAATTGAAGCCTTTATAGTATTCAGATTAAAATTTTGTTTTTCTATTATTTCCAATATTTTATATAATCTAATGTTATTTCTAAGTAATGTTATATTAAAACCAAGCATAGGTTTTATGCCTCCATATTGTTCTTTTAATAATGCCTAAAACAATTGAAAAACATAAAACCTATCCGTAGAGAATCAAAATCCGTGGGGAATCAAAATCCGTGGGGAATCGCAGCCCAAATCCTAAACATCCTTCATAGACAACTGAATTCGATTCCGCACCTTATCCACCTCTACTATCCGAACTTGAACCTGTTGCTGCAACTTAACCACATCCGCTGGATTTTTAACAAATTTATTAGCCAATTGAGAAATATGCACCAAACCATCCTGTTTAACTCCAATATCCACAAAAGCACCAAAATTGGTAACATTTGTAATAATACCAGGCAGC
>JBGCFJ010000525.1:0-13046 GCA_045106885.1 Saprospiraceae bacterium | reverse complement strand
AGCATAATACTCGCCGCTTGTACCGTTTTTGCTGGATATTCGGTTATTGGTCGAGCGTACATTTCATATCTTGGTTGAAAGCGATACATGTATATTCTGCCGTATTCTTTTAGTTCTGTCCAGAATTCTTTAGCTAATTGGTCATGCCATTTAGTCGGAAAATACCTTAAAGCATTGCTTATCGCTAATTTCTTTTCTGTTAGACTTAGTACATCCTTTCTCTTAGGCGCTCGATTGGCATTAGCAGGGTAGGCTGGTAATTCAGGTAATACTTGCGGAATGCCTTGTTGAATTTGTTCTTGGAAATTTAATTTTATGCTTGTCATTTTCTTTTTTTATAGCTATTTATTGACTAGATTTTATTTAGTTAACCCATCCCCAAAAGGCTATCCCGTCCGCTGTGCGGTTCAGGAGTATACCCCTTCATCTTAAAATGGAAGGGAGTCGTGAAACTGTAAATTTTGGGTTAAAAACCGCTAAAATTTGCAAATTTGTACACAATTAGTTCTCCCCTTTTTGAAGAGAGGGGTTAGGGGTGAGGTAGAAAGATTCATTCTCTTCCTTTTAAAGAGAAGGGGAGCAAATTTTACAACTCACAGAGCTGTATTACCTCCATTTTTCCAGACTTTGTTAGGGGTTAATTGTCCTTGTTGATATAAGATTTCTCTGTAATCATTTGTTGGAAATGCAATTATATCGGCTTTATAATCGGTCTTTAATTGCCCGCTATTTTTTATATTAAGTGCAGCGGCAGCTCGAAAAGTGATGCCTGCTAAAACCTCTGCATTGCTCAGTTTTTCAAAAGTACCTAAAATAGCCGCTTGGGTTAATAAATGACCCATCGGTGCAGAACCTGGATTCCAATCACTGGCAATCGCTAAGCCTGTCCCTGCATCTAATAATTTTCTAGCTGGCGTAAATGGGCAACCAATACCAATTGAAGCGCCTGGTAAAGCGACAGGCATGACGTTGCTATTTGCCAATAGAGCAATTTCTTTATCTGTACTAGCTTCTAAATGGTCTGCGCTTACTGCTTTAAATTTAATAGCTACTTCACTGCCACTAGGATGGAACTGGTCCGCATGTATGGTTATATCAAAACCCATCTTTTTAGCGGCTGCTAAATAGGGGCTAATTATTTCATTAGAAAAGGCTTCTTCTTCAATAAAGGCATCTATCCGATTGCTTAGCTTTTCTGCTTTTAAAATTGGAAATAATTGGCTACTTATTTCGGCTAAATAATCGCTAATTGTTCCATCGTAATCTTTAGGAAAAATATGAGCGGCTAAACAGGTCGATACTAAATCTGCAACACTTTCTTGATTCGCTGCTTGAATAGCTCGGAGCATTTTTAATTCTTCTTTTACAGATAAACCATAGCCGCTTTTTACTTCAATTGTGGTGATGCCATTCTTTAATTGCCGATTCGCTCTTTTTATAATTCCTGTCGTTAATTCGGCTTGCGATTGTTTGCGAGTCTGCTGTACAGTGTCCCAAATTCCGCCACCTGATTTAGCAATTTCTAAATAGGTTTTTCCTGCATTCCGCAGGGCATAATCCTTTGCTCGACTTCCACCAAAACAAATATGGGTGTGGCAATCTATCATCCCAGGCATACCTACTTGTGGTTGTCTTAATTCCTCTATGGCTACCTTTAAATTTCGGCTCGATTTAACTAGTTTTTCAAAATTATCAATTGCCTCAATTCGTCCTTCTTTTATTAATATTCCTGCATTTAGAACGACTTTCAGGTCCTCATCTTTGATTGCCCCTTTGTTCGCATGTCCCGTTAATGGCAATAACTGAGTGAAAGGGCCTAATAATTTATACATTTTGAGTTAATTGTAAATTTTAAATATAATTTGTTTTTTATTTTTCGACCTTACTGTTCTATGACTATCCTCTTATTAAACTTTAGCAGCGTAAAAAACTTTTTTCTTATATTCCCTGTGTAGAAAGGACACCTAATTGGCAATATTTGAAGAAAAAAGCCTATTTTAAAACACAATTTGAGGTTTTATTTTTAAATAAAAAATTATTTGTTTAAATTTAAAGTTTTTTAAAATTATATTTTTAGCGATTATTCAGTTGTTTCAAAGCCATTTTGAAGGACTTTACGACCTGTTGCCCTTCTTTATGCTTCCCTTTTTTAATAATCCACTGCCCATTGACCATTGTTCCTAGATGCATACTCACATCCGCAGCATAGACCATAGTGGATGCTATATTATCAGGATGACAGACGGCTAGAATGGGATGTTTTGCATCTAATACTAAGGCATCAAATGCTTGTCCTTGCTCAAAATAAATAGCTGTCAAATTACCCATTGCTTTTCTGCCATTAGTAATCAATTTATGAAGTCCATATAAGCCACTATCTTCTTGGTCTTTATCTGTAAAAGTATTTCTTTGATGACTGATTAGTCGTTGTCCGTAATCCAAAATTCTTAACTCTTCAAATGGATTTAAGCCAATATGACTATCTGTGCCGATACTCCAATTACCGCCTGCTTTTTGGAAAGCCTTTAACGAAAAAATGCCATCTCCTAGGTTTCCTTCTGTACTAGGGCAGAGGACGACGTTTGCTTTACTTTTGGCAATTGCTTCGACTTCAGAAGGGATTAAATGAGTCGCATGAACCAAATGAAAATTTTCGTTTAATTCGATGTTTTCTGCTAACCATTCTACGGGGCGTTTGCCTAGATAAATTTGACTCTCCGCTACTTCTTTTAGTTGTTCTGAAATATGTAAATGAAAGGGTTTGGTAGCGTCTAGTAAGGGCAACAAATCCTTAATTGCTTTCGGCTCAACTGCTCGCAAGGAATGGACACCATGAGCTAATCGAGCATCTTTATAATAATCGGTTGCTTTTTCGCTGGCGGCTAATAACTTTAAATAATCATTGATGCCTTTAGCAATAAATCTTTTCTGGTGAACTTCTGCTGATTTCCCAAATCCTCCTTTTTGATAAAAAATAGGAATTAGTGTAATTTTAATACCTGCCTTTTTTGCGGCGGCGACTAGTCGCTCTCCCAATTCTGCTAGATTGTTATAAGGCGCTCCAGAAATACTATGGTGTACATAATGGAATTCTGCGACCTCTGTATAACCATGCCGCAACATTTCCATGTAGAGCATGGTCGCAATGGCTTCCATTTGTTCAGGATTGATGGATAAAGCCAATTGATACATGGCTTTTCGCCAACCCCAAAAATCATCTTGCTGATTGCTTAAATGTCTTTCCGTCAATCCTACCATAGCGTACTGAAAGGCGTGGGAATGGGCATTTTGTAAACCAGGAATAGCATAGCCATTGATATTCGTATATTTTACACCTGTTGCTTGTTTGTCTGAAACAGATAGTATTTTGCCCGATGCGTCTAATTGAACATAAGCAGGACTTATCCATCCTTCTTTTTGTAATAAACCTTTGAAACGATATGTGGTCATTATTAATTTTCAATTTTCAATTTTCAATTTTTAATTTTCAAAATGGACTTGATTTGTCATTTTTAAAAACCTTTAATTAAAAATTATTTGGTGACTGCTCTAATTAGAGTCTGTCCGTAAAGTTCCGACTTACAAAGTTTTGCAACTTGGGAAGTCTGAGTGTCAACTAATTGAGACTTCCCAAGTATTGACCGAAAAAAGATTGCTATATCGTGCCGAAGCTACGCTCCTTAAAGGAAAAATGGACATTCAGTAATTCCTACAGACCGTTTCGAAGCTACGCTCCTTAATTTTTTACTATTCCCGTTCCATCTTTAAAGTGGTCTGTTTTGAAATGACTTAATTATCTGATTATTAAGCATTAGCCATTTTTTATAACCGACCAGTTTTATGACGGAAAGAGAATAAAAGAGCAACGCTCTGACCCCGTCTGTAGGATTAATTAACCCAAAATTCCTTTAAGGAGCGTAGCTTCGGTACCACAAAAAATAAATTGAAATCTTTTGCGGTCAATATTCCCAAGTTTTGAAAACTTTGTAAGTCAGGGAAAATTGATGACTTTACGGACAACGGCTGTTTCATTCTCCAAAATGAAGTTGTAGCAATTTCATTTACAAGGCGGCAATTTCCCATTGCCGCCTTGTTCTAGCTTAAAATTGGACGGCAATGGGAAATTGCCGCCCAATAAGAACTTAGCATGAAACAGCCGTTCTTTACGGACAGACTCTAATTAATTCCTCAAAAGTGGCGATTAAGGCCTCTTTCATTTTTGCTGCTCTTTCTGGGTGATATTGTGTTTCTGTATCATCCATGTATAAATCTTTAGCCATTTCTAATTGGAAAGCGTAAATATGTTCACTTGGGTTTCCGAAATATCTTGTGATATTTCCACCTTTGAAAGGATGATTATAACTTAAATCATAGGGACTATTCCCTAAACTATTTTTAACGACTGCTATAAGTTCGTTATCGGCGGTTTGTCCATCATTCGTACCTAAAATCAAATCTGGAAAAGGGGCAGTTTGAATAGTGGGAACGGTACGTCGAATAGAATGTGCATCCCATAAAATTGCTTTGCCAAATTGTTGTTTTGTAGCCGCTAATAAGCTAGTTATTTTGTCGTAATAGGGTTGAAAATAAAGTTTTTTCCTCCGTTCAACTTCTTTTGCTTTGGGTTCAAATACTGGATTGGCATAAATAGCATTTCCAAAGAAATCAGTCGTTGGTGTTAAATTGGTGATAATCCGACCGTCGTTATACAAAGCTTCATTTTTAGGAGACCGATTTAAATCAATTACCCAGCGACTATAATTGGCGCAAATAGTGGTAATACCCATTTTGGGCAGAAAATCGTATAGTTTGTCTACAAAAAAATCTGTATCGTCAGGATTTTTGGCTAATTCCTGTTTATAATGAGTCGCTAATTCTGGAGGAAAAATCCTACCGCAATGAGGAATACTCACTACGATAGGGACCTTTACGCTCTCAGCGTTTATTATTTCAAATAATGGTTTCATTGTTTTGGTAATTAATAGTTCTCAAATAACTTATCAAAATCCGTCTTAAAATTACTTTGTTTAGTAGCAACTTTCAAAATAGTACGATTTTCGATGATAGCTATGGCTTTTTCAATATCCTTAGCAAAAACTCTATCTTCTTCGGCATGACTAATTTTTGTTCGGATAAAAGTATGCACGGATTCTAGGATAAGACTGGACTTTAAGGGTTTGTGATAATCAAAAGACTGCGCTGCACAAATCAATTCTATTGCCAATATTTTTTCTACATTTTCGATTACTTGCAAGGCTTTTCTCCCTCCAATTGACCCCATACTCACATGGTCTTCTTGCCCAAGAGAAGTAGGAATACTATCAGCACTTGCAGGGAAACAAAGCCCTTTATTTTCACTAGCCAAAGCAGCGGTAGTATATTGTAGCATCATAAAAGCAGAATTAAGCCCTGCTTTTTTCATTAATAATTTAGGAACACTTTTAGCGACACCTGTTAAGGATAAATAAACCCGTCTATCCGAAATATTCCCTAATTCAGAAGCGGCGATACAAGCATAATCTAAAGGTAAAGCTAGTGGTTGACCATGAAAATTACCGCCGCTGATGGTCAAATCCTCCTTAATAATTACAGGATTGTCTGTAACAGCATTTAATTCTATTTCTACCAATTGTTTAAGATGCAGCCAGCTAGTTCTAGAACTTCCGTGTACTTGTGGCATACATCGAAGAGAGTAGGGGTCTTGCACTCTGTCGCAGCCTTCGTGAGAATTTACGATTTGAGAATCCTTTAAAAAATGTTGAATTCGTTGGGCTACGTGTTTATTCCCAGCATAAGGTCTTAATTGATGCAATTGTGCTAAAAATGGACTAGCAGAACCTAATAAACCTTCTAGCATCATTGCCCCAATAAGGTCTGCTTGACTTAAACAACTGTGTAATTTCTCGACCACCTTAACGGCATAAGCAGTAATAAACTGTGTACCATTAATTAGGGCCAATCCCTCTTTTGCGCCAAGCGTAATACTTTTTAATCCTTCTTTTTTGAAAACTTTTTTGGTGGCAACTATTTTTCCTTTATACCATACTTCACCTAATCCTATCAGCGGCAAAAATAAATGTGCCAAAGGTGCTAAATCTCCTGAAGCACCCACCGAGCCTTTTTCTGGTACAATAGGAATAATGTCTTGCTCAATGTGCCATTGAATGCGTTCTAGGGTAGTGATGGCAATTCCAGAAAAGCCTTGCGCTAAAGACTGCATTTTAAGAATGAGCATCAATTTGGCGATTTCTTTTGGAATCGGCTTACCAACTCCAACACTATGGCTTTTTAAAATATTATACTGTAATTTACTCGTATCTTCTACGGAAATCATCGTGCTGCACAATGGGCCAAAACCCGTATTAATGCCATAAACGGCTGTTTTGCCACGGGCAATTTTTTCTACAATTTCACGGCTTTTCTTGACTTTTTTTCTACAGGTTTTCCCCAATTTACCAACTAACGACCCGTTGGCAATGTGTAAAGCTTTGCCCACGGTTAATTGCTCTATTCCGTATTTAAAAGAAGTGCTCATATTATTTTTTTTTTACAAATTTATGACTACTTTTGATTCCTTCAAAGTCCATTTTTGTATCAATTAATGCCTGTGAGTAATCAAATTGAATTAAGACATTTGCAATCCTTCCTAGTTTTAGCTAAAGAATTGCATTTTAGGCGAGCAGCGGAAAAATTATTTATGTCTCAATCGGGATTAAGTAAACAAATTCAACATTTAGAAAGTCAGTTGGGGGTGGTTTTACTAGAGCGAGACAGAAGAAATGTTCGACTAACAAAATCAGGAAGCTATTTAATGGAACAAGCCTTTTTTCTGGAAGGCTATTTAAAACAAACTTTTAATCATTTACGGAATATAGCAGATGGGGTGGAGGGGGAGATAAAATTAGGTTTTGTAGGGTCCGCTATGCAAGAGGTGATTCCACAACTTATAAAAAAATGTAACGCCTCGTTTTCAAATATTCATTTTAGTTTGGACGAAATGTCTAATCAAGCGCAGATAGCGGCTATCCAACGTTATGAAATTGATTTAGGATTTGTTCGACTGAACAGTGCCCCTTCAGATATAGCCTTACAAGCTATTTTACAAGAACATTTTGCTTTGGTCATCCCTAAAGGACATCCTATTCAGACGCATGGCTTTAAGGAGCTTCGACAATTTGAAAATGCCCCTTTTATTCTTTTTTCCAGTGACTATAGCTCTAATTATTATAATAATGTCATGAGTATTTTTACCGATGCTGGTTTTACACCAAAAGTTTCTCATAAATCCATTCATGCCAATACTATTTTTCGCTTAGTAGAAAGTGGGCTAGGGGTGGCGATTGTTCCTTTATCCTTAACCAAAGGCGCTAGTTTAGCCATTGATATTGAAATAATTGAATTGAAGGATATTCCACAAAGAGCTACTTTATCAATTGCTTGGAAAAAAGATAGACATTATCCTGCTTTGGATAAGTTATTGAGTTTTTTAAAATAAATAACTGATGTTTGCGCAAGGGGAAATTAATTAGCGTCTGTCCGTAACAATACACTAAATTAAACGCTAAATTTATCAGCTTTAATTTAGACCCCAATTTTTCCGATGCCTTAAATGGTTTAATGATATTGACTGTAAAAGATTTACCTGAGGAAGTACTTAGATTATTGAATCATAAATAGGGGAGTAGGTAACGATTTTTTATAAAGCATCGTTTTTTAGAAGAATAATTGAAATTACAAAAAATAGATAGTCAGTTAAAAAACTAATAATTATCCGCTGCCTTACCATCCGTTGCCAATTAATATTACAGTTGGCAACGGATTTGATGAGCTAAATAAAATATTAAGTGATTTTTTAATATCAATTTTTTATCTGACGCTCTAAAAAATTATAATCACTTGATTATGAATATAATATAGTTCAATTTTAATTTTTTTTAGCTATATTTATCAAGCTAACAATTTATTTTCTTTTCAAAATACTGACTACCAGTGCTTTATGGATTTATAATTTTATTTTTAAATTAAATCGTTGATTTTCCTTACCCCTTAATAATTGCATGAATCGTTGATTTACAGTATTTTAAGGGATTTGTTCTTTATTACTACATTTACCCTATAATTTATGTTATGTTAATTAGAGGTTTCCGAAAACTGTATGCTTCTAAAATAACCAGCCTACTAATAGAAAAAGGGACAGAAAAGCCTTATTATGTGGTAAGCGTATTTTAAATCGTCTGCGCTATGGATGTATTATCAGAAATTCATAGCGGTATTAGGAAGAAACACCGTTGTAAATGGCTGAAAAAAAATGAAAATTTGATGCAGCCAATTGCTAAATTTTCAAAACTAGCAAAAGGAATAAATCACACTCCCCTATCGAAGAAAAAATCAAGATAAAAACTGTTAATTGACCCTAGCATAATTTCTTTCTTTTTCAAAAAAACTCAAAATCAGCTGAGCTTTTCGAAAAAGAAAGAAATATAAATTGACTTATTGGTTTATAACCTTTGCACGATAAACCGCCTCGCTTGAAGTCGCTTACCAAGGACTTTAACGCCTAAAGAATAGACTCCATCTGCTAAATCATCTAACTTTATCATAACTGGGCGTTCTCCAACTTTATCCACTCGCATAGATTGTACTGACTGCCCTACCCCATTGTATATTATTAAGTCAGCGGAACTCCCAACAAAATCACTTAAATTCACAAATAATTCTCCTTGCTGGTTAATCGGGTTAGGAAAAATGCTAAACTGGTCTAATGGCGTAAAATCTACTTGAATAATTTTGGAATAGGTGTTTACTTATTATGGTAATCTTATTTTTAGGAACCTCTTCTCGAAAAGAGTTTCTAATTTTGTTGCTCCAATTTAATCTTAACAAAAATTAGGCTAGATTAAAATAGACTATAAAACCTATTCAAACCTTGTGAATAACGAAATAAAGTTGTTCAAACACAACAGCCGTTTGCTCTTACGAACAAACGGCTGTTGATATTTTTAAATTACCGAAGTAAAATATAATAATCTTACTTATTTAAAAACCCGTACATAATCCACAATCATCCGCTGTGGAAAATTAGTTGTGCCATCAGGAGAACCAGGCAAGTTTCCACCCACCGCTACATTAAATATAAAAAAGAAATTATCGTTGAAAGGATAAGGCTGTCCGCCTACCCCATTCTCATCAAATTCAAAAAATAATTCATCGTCTATATACCACTCCATTTTATTTTCTTTCCAAACTAGGGAGAATACGTGAAATTCTTCGGAGAATTTATCTCCATTTGGTAAGATAGCAGAACTTCCTTTGAATCTATGATTGGCAAAATTTGCCCCATAATGACAAGTTCCTAAGACTCTACTTGGTTGATTCCCAATTAACTCCATAATATCTATTTCCCCACATGCAGGCCAGCCAACCGCATTTATTTTTGTGCCTAACATCCATAATGCAGGCCATAAGCCCTTACCTTCTGGTAAAACTGCTCGGATGTCAATCCGACCAAAACGAAAGAATTCTTTACCCTGCGTCGTTAATCTAGAAGATGTGAATTCTGCTCCTCCAAAAGATTCTTTTCTAGCTTCTATTACTAAATGCCCTTCTTCAATCGTTGTATTTTCTTCTTGATAAAATTGTAATTCATTATTTCCCCAGCCATTATTGCCTCTGCCTATTTCATAATTCCAATCAGCGGTATTTAGGGTCGCAGCGGAAAATTCATCCGACCAAACCAATTCCATCCCAGTATAGGATTCAGGAGTCGTATAGCCAGTTTCAGGGATGACTAATTCATTAATGTCATCGTCATTTTTAATCGTTCCTATCGCTCCACCTACCAATATCGTCGCATTAACTGGATTGGCTAATTCCAACTTAAACGTCTCATCATTTTCAAAAATATTTTCCCCAATGACAGGGATACTTACTATTTTAGTCACCTCTCCTGCAGCAAAGGTGATTGTTCCACTGGAAGCTTCAAAATCTAAAACTTCTTCCGCTGTTTCTGCTATAGTCGTATAATCTACTTTTACTTCTTGCGTATAGTCCCAAGAAAGGGCAACTTCAAAATCAAGGGTATTATTTTCATCTGCTTCTAACACACTTGCCGCTGCAACAGAAATTTTAGGCGCTTGCCTGATTTCATTGATAGGCAGTTCATTTTCTATTTCACAAGCAGTCAGCCCTAAAAGAACAGTAATAATAAAAGCGGTATAATAGTTAATATAATTCATTGTTAAGTTTTTAATTCGAGCGAGACTTATTTACTAAACCTGCCTGATTGAATGCGAGCAGGTCTGCTAGATTTACTAAATCGATTGTTCTCAGTCAAGAGGCCTAACAGGCTGAGTGAGAATGAGTAATTTTTCGACTTGCAAAGTTTTCAAAACTTGGTAAGTCTTGGTCACAACCTATTAAACTTCCCAAGTCTTGAAGACTTTTTAAGTTTTAGCTATTCTCAATCAGCCTGTTAAGCTACAGTTACTATCGCACTACAAAGTACAAATCGAACCAACCGTCTGTATTTAAAATTTGACTCCTGACGACTAATTCATTTTCGGTTAATAATATAATATCGTATAAGGGACCTGAATCCATTACGCCCATGAAAGAACCTTCGGGTAAAACAATTCTAGTTTCTCCATTATCGCCTGCCTTAGCTGCTAGAAAGTAGGTTAAGCCTGTTGGTGGGTCGAAATCTACAGCGGCGTATCCATTAAAAGGGTCAATGGTTTGTCCATTATTTAAATATTGAAATCCAGCACCTTCGAAACTAAAACAAAATGAATCGTCATATTGAGCGGCTTCTAAACCGCCTTCTAAAGAAGTGAACCATTCTGTACTTCCAGGAATAGGACCAACTGAAACAGCTCCTGCTACTTGGGAAAATGTCCAGCACTTGCCAACTGGATTATCGCAGCCCCCTGTCAAAAAGACCAATTCTTCGGAACAATCTACAACGGCATCTTCTTCGATTACGATATTTTGGTTGGCAAAAGAAGTGCCTCCTCCTCCCTCTGCTGCTGCATGTAAGGAGATGGTATAATTCCCTGCTTTGGTATATAGTATCGTGTCAATGGCTAGGGAAGATTTATTGGGTGTCCCGCCAGGTAAATCCCAGACTCTGGAAAAAGAGTTGGTGGATAAATCCTTGACAATTATTATATTCGGATTATCTGCAGATACTTCTATTGCTAAGGTCGGTGCTGCTGGTAAAGCAGGGATAGCAATATCTTCATCTATTGCAGGGTCGCAGGCAGCTAGGAGGATAATTACCGCAAATAATAGTAAGGAAAAATATTTTTGTTGTATAGTAGACATCTTTTTCTTTGTTTCTGTTTACGAATTAGGTGTGTTGGGTGATGTAAAAAGCCTCATTTTATAAAAATTCATCTTTATAACTTGTTTGAATTTTAGTAAGTAATTGTTAAATTGTTGTTTTACAAAGTGTTACGACAACAATTTAACAATCTCAGCAATCAAACAATCATTCACTAAAGATTTTAATTACAAATTAGAATTTAGTTCAATATAAGGCTTTCTACACAACCCTTTACTAATACCCTGGATTCTGGGTTAAAGCACCATTAGATGCTTGAATTTGAGAATCAGGGATTGGCAATACTTTATGGACCTCATCTTTATATCCTAATGGTCCTAATACAGCGGCAGCTCTTCCCGTTCTTACTAAATCGAAAAAACGATGCCCTTCTAAGCCTAATTCAACCCTGCGTTCATGGTAAATCGCCTCTAGTAAATTATTACCAGTAGCAGTAATTTCTCGCATACTGACTCTTCTTCTCACTTGATTTAAAGAAGCTTTCGCTGCTGCTTCGTCACCTTCATGAAAAGCAGCTTCTGCATGCATTAATAAAATATCTGCATATCGAATAACTCGGTCATTTGAACCACCATTTGGATTTGGGTCACCAAAAGGTGCTTCTTCACTCTTATTATTAAAGAATTTTTTGGGGTAATATTCATGAGGAAACCCAGTGGCATCTTTTGTAAAGAAACCTCTATCGCCCATTAAATCTCCCTCTCTAAAAAGCGTTGCTTTTATCCTAGGGTCTTCAACGCCTTCTTTGAAAAATTCATCTACAAAATCTTGTGTAGGTAAATTGAACCCATATCCTTCAAATTGACCTCTTGCTCTTTGGAAAACGTTAGAAAAACTACCTTCATTGGCATTATTTCTTCCCCAGTTTCCACCAGAGGCATTCATATACTGAATTTCAAAAATAGATTCCACATTATTCTCTCCACTTTCTGTGAAAATTTGATTGTAATTTCCAACTAAACTATATTCTCCTGAGTTAATGAGGTCTTCTGCAATAGCTTTAGCGGCTGCCCATTTAGATTGGAATAAATAAGTTTTTACTAATAAACCTTGTGCTGTTCCTTTAGTAATCCTTCCTAAATCTTCTATCGGATATTCACTTCTATACGGTAAGCCTTCAATGGCTTGAATTAAATCTTGTTCGATAAATGCCCAAACTTCTGCTGCGGGATTTTTGCCAATCGTATACTCACTCGGCGCTAATACATGGTCTACTAAAGGCACGTCTCCAAAATAAGTAACTTGTAGGAAATTAAACCAAGCTCGAATGGTTCTTGCTTCTCCTAAAACTTGTGCCTTTTTCGCCTCATCCATCTCAATTGGAGGGACTCTTTCCAAGACGACATTCGCTCGATAGATACCTTCATAATTAGCGGCCCATTCTGCTTCTAAAAAATCTGTATTGGTTGGTCCTTTAAAAGTTTCTAAAGCTGCTAAATTAGGAGCATCATTTGCTCCAGAACCCCCTTTTTCCGTATCATCAGACATAATATCTCCCCAAAACCAGCGGAAATGTCCAGCGGGTGTTAATTCAAACTGTAAAGCTGCATAAGCGCCATTTACAGCCGAAATAGCATCTGCTTCTGTTTTATAAAAATTGTCTTCGGTTACGCCAATAATTGGTTTTTTCTCTAATAAATCTTTTTGGCAAGCAAAAAGAAATACGATGGCTACGGTTAGATATTTTAATTTTTTCATCATCTAT
>JBGCFJ010000524.1:0-4941 GCA_045106885.1 Saprospiraceae bacterium | reverse complement strand
TCAAAAATACCATCTCCGTCAGTATCTCTGCCTGAAGAACAAACTTCTATGGAGTGAATCCTTACACTACCTCCATTTGTGATTACAAATTCTACCGTAAAATCATTTCCATTTCCTATAAACACCATAGGTTGCCCTGATGCTAAATCAGAGGAAAGGGAGCCATTAGAGTTGGTTGTCAGGTCGCTAACAACAGAAGCATTTGTCTCATCAAAAACCTCCAGTCTACAGATAGTAGGAACAGGTGCTTTTGTTGTGTAAGTTAAATTAACTTGATATTGGTTACCTGCTATGGTCGGGAAAGTTTGTCTTATTCCGTCAATCTCTGTATTACTAGCTGAAGCCCCTAAAACAATTCCACCGCCACTGCCATACACAAAAACATTGCTTGTATGAGTTGGCTCCCATGGTGAATTATCGAAAGCAGAAGGTGGCACATTGCCAGAAGTAACTAAAGCAAAATTTTCATCAGTAGTTACACAAAATAATGGATTTTCAACTGCATCTAAAATACCATCGCCATCATCATCCAAATCTACATAATTTGGCACGTTATCACCATCTGTATCCTCACATTGATTTTGTGTAAAATTTGTTGCTACACTATAGGTATAAGTATCTGTATACACTCCATCGTCATTCGTCTCTAAGCCGTCAGCAAAACCATTCGCACCTACTGCTGTACCAGCAAAAGGAGCTACTGTGATGTCTGCTACTTCTGTTGTTATTGTTCCTGCTTCGACGGCGTCTGAACAACCGTCTCCGTCTGAGTCGAGGTCGAGGTAGTTGGGGATGCCATCATTGTCAGTATCTTCACAACCTGTTAAATACAATCGGGTATGAGAGTATATAAAAGTTTCGGTCGAAGCAGGGTCTTGTACTTCATAAAAATAGACCCTAAAGGTATAAGTCGTATTTGCAGCTAATAATTGTGCGTTCGTTGTAAGCGTGTCGAACACCTGACCAGCTGCGTTATCTCCCATAATCGTTGAGCCAAGTACAGTCGTCTCCGAAACAAAGGCATCAGTAGATACTTCTACGGTAGCTTTTGCTTCCAAACCATTAAAGTTTTCGAGAACGGCTAAATGCGCCATTTGTGCATCACCAAGCAATACCGCTGGTGTACTATAACTAAACGCTACATATCTACCTGATGCCTTGGCAGCAGCTAAGGTTGCTGGAATATCCGCTTTTGCTATATTTAAGCTAGAACCTGATATCTCCCCACCTGCAAAGCCAACATAGTTATATTCTGTTTGATTATTTGTAAAATTAGTATTGGTAACATCTACTTCTGATGTACTTGCGGCTCTTCTGAATGTAATGGTTCCACTTTCTGTACATTCTACATTATCTAAAATACCATCATTATCCGAATCTGAATCTGCAAAATCTGGTACACCATCTTCGTCATTATCCTCACATTGATTTTGTGCTGCATTTGTTGCGACGCTATAAGCATAAGTACCTGTATAAACACCATCTTCTGATGTTTCTAAAGCATCTTCAAAACCATTCGCACCTACTGCTGTACCAGCAAAAGGGGCAACTGTTATGTCTGCTACTTCTGTTGTGATAGTTCCTGCTTCGAAGGCATCTGAACAACCGTCTCCGTCTGAGTCGAGGTCGAGGTGATTGGCGATGCCGTCATTGTCAGTATCGCAATCAATTTTACCAAAAATCTCAAATACAGTCGATACAAAATTACCTGGAGTAGAAACGGTCAAATTTGTAATAGAGAGGGAAGTCACTCGCTTTGAAAAATTAAAAGCAATGACTCCTGCTCCTTGTTCTGTAGTAACACCAGAAGAGAGGGAGTGAAAAGCAAATTTTCCAGTACCCGTTGTGGTTTTTTCAATCGCTAATGCTTGATTATTTCCGCCTCCTATAAAGCTTGTTTCTTCTGTGCGATAGTTGGAAACATCGACAATATCAAAATTAATATTGCTTGCAGTCGTACCGTCTTCAAACACCACTGAAAAATCACCATAGGTAGCACCGTCTGACTGTAAAGACCTTACACCAAAACCTATATCTGTTACAGGTGTAGTGAATGCCCAGGTTTGGGTTTTTCCTTTATCAGCATCGTCATCACTTATATAGTCTGATTGGAAGTTTACAGTCGTGTTGACTAAAGTAGCCCCTTCACAAGTCGTTGTATTCGGGTCATCTCTATTTAAAAATTGTTTTCTTTCAAATCCTTCTTCTGTATCCAAAATTCCATCATTATCATCATCCAAATCATCCACATTCAATACCCCATCGCCATCAAAATCGCAGGCATCTGCGTATAGATTTGGGTCATTACATGATGGCGCACAAGCATTCGTTTGGTCATCCGTTGCTGCTGCATAAGTCGGTGTGTAATTCAAATTCCCATCATCACTTGGGTCTAGGCTTGGAGAAACACCATTGGCATCGCTCGCAGCTACGTCTGAGAATTGGAAATTTGCTGTTTGGTCAGTCGTTGCCCCTGCTTCGAAAGCATCTGAACAGCCGTCTCCGTCTGAGTCGAGGTCGAGGTGGTTAGCGATGCCATCGTTATCTGTATCAGCTGGTGTACAGAAGGTAACACTTGATTGAGAAATTTGTAATAGCGCTACGGTATAAGATCCATGACCATCTGAAAAAGCAGTATAAGTAAATGCATGAGTATCGTCAAATGCAACATTGTATGGCGTTGCAGCAGAAGCGGCTGAATCTAAAGTTATCAGTCTCGCTTGTTGGGCAGATCGCCAATTTCCACCACTAGTGCCTGTTGCAGCACGAACTGAAGAAAGTTTAATAAAATCAGACGTTAAAACAGCATCCGATGTTGTTGCTGGAAGTGCGCCAATACTAATGCTGAACGTCCCCAAATTATCAATGGAGCCATTTTCTAACAATCTAAATAGACCATTTGGATGCGTTGAACCCGTGTTAATATTTTCCGATGTTGTATTATTAGTAGGTAATCCAGCTAATAAAGAAGCAACGTCTGGTTCCATATTTATAACACCACTTGACGACCCATTAATGGATGCCCAATTATTAGCTGCTCCATTCGCTGTATTATTTAATGCTGATACCGTCACAGGTACGGTAAAAGAAGCTCCAATATCAGGAATCGCCGTACCAGAAGTTAGCGTATATATTAAATCGTAACTACCGCCACTTGCCCCAAAGGTCGCTCCTGCAACTGTAGCTGTTTCATCTAAAGAATAGACGGTTTGTACCGCACAACTTCCTTCTGTTACATCTAATATCCCATCATTGTCATCATCAATATCAAATATATCAACCACGCCATCCATATCCGTATCCGTACATGTTAGCAAAGTTGGATCAATTGCATAGCTGTATGTTGAGGTGTAATTGATGATACCATCATCAGCTCCTTCTAAACTATTATCCAATCCATTGGTTCCTACTGTTCCTGTAAATTCGTAATCTGCTGTTAAGTCAGTCGTTGCCCCTGCTTCGAAAGCATCTGAACAACCGTCTCCGTCTGAGTCGAGGTCGAGGTGGTTAGCGATGCCATCGTTATCTGTATCCAGACAATCTACAACTCCATATCCATAGCCCGAAAGCGTCGTAGGACCAGCAACTAATTGACTAACAATAACCGTATTGCTGCTATTTGCATTCCAAGTAACAGAATTTAAAGGGTCTCCATTGATTACAGTTAGGGGTTCAAAACTGCTGCTTTCCGTTCGTTTACCCATCAAGGTAACTGCTCCTGAATTATCAATACTGACTCTTACCAATGGATTTTCTACGCCGTCCCAAGTATAACTTGAAGCAGCTTTATTCATAAAAAATATATCTATAACACCTCCTGCACCATAGAAACCATTATCAGCTTCAAAACCCATCATGGAGTGTCCTGCGTCAAAAGTCCCATCGTGAAATTGCATTTCAGTCGGTGCCAATTTAGTACCGTTAATTTCAAGATTGAAAGAGTTATCTACGTAGTATAAATCAAAAGTAAATGAATTTGCGGCGAACATCGTAAACGTTTTTGTAACGCCAGGGGCAACCGTAAATGTAGAAGGTGCAACAAGGTTTTGACATTCTTCACTATCCAACACCCCATCATTGTCATCATCCAAATCATCCACATTCAATACCCCATCGCCATCAAAATCACAATCATCTGCATATAGATTTGGGTCAGCGCACCCACCACAATTCTGCAAATTCACCACCGTAAAAGACGGTAAGGTGGCATTGCAATCCCCAGACATCACAGTAGGGGTATAAGTCATTTGAGTCGTAGTGGCAGTCACGGTAATCGCCGTCCCTGTAGCTCCATTCGACCAAGAAATTGTGCCTACATCGGCAACATTTAAGTTTACCTGTTCATTTCCCGAACAATCATCTACTAAGACAAAATAATCGGTAGCGCCATTACAGACTTCGTCATCGTAGGTGGCGAAATAGACCCCTGCGGTATTGACGGTATGTGCGGCGGTAGTTGCTCCGCCAATTGCTGTGGCAGCAGCGGTTGTCCCCTTATACCATTGGTAATTGCTTTGGCCATTACCAGTAGGGGCATTCAAGTCAAATTGGGCAAATGCTTGCTGCGTCATACCTAGCAAGAATACCACAATCAGCTTGGAGAGCCATGATTTATATAAATTAATCATTTTTATTTTTTTAAAATTTTTACAAACGTTGGAGGCGATGTAAACTGTTCATTAAGTGTACGATGCCATCCATTTCAACAACTGTTTATTTCTTTTCTCCTACCGCATCGGTCGCTTTATCCTTCGATGCGTTTCCTTCAAGCAAGGCTTTGATGCTTGCCATTTCTGCTTTCAGATTGTCGAGTTCGTTTGCTTTAGCAGATAAGGTTGTATTCTGTTGTTGTAAAGCTTCAATTTGTGCTTGTTGCTCTTGAATCGCTTTGGTTAATACTGGAATTACTTCTTCGTATCGGATACCCATATACTCACCTCT
>JBGCFJ010000523.1:0-4179 GCA_045106885.1 Saprospiraceae bacterium | reverse complement strand
GAACACCTTGTGATGATGGCAATCCCAATACGCAAAATGATAAAATTCAAGCGGATGGCTGTACTTGTGAGGGAGAGGCAAGCAGCAACAGTAATAATCTTTCGAGCTTTCAATGTGATGAGGTCACTATTCGTTATGGTAATGGCCAAATTACTTTTGAGGGTCAACCTGATAAATCTTATCATTTTAAGTATCAACTCAAAAAATCACCTTACACCAAAAAAGATTGTCATAACTGCGGTAGTAATAAAACATATAATGGTTTAGTAGATGGGCCTTACGAAATAACCGTTAATTATCAATCCTGTCGCACCGTTGAGTTATCGGCTAATGGTGGAAATAGCTGTGACGATAATGATGGGGATGGCGTTTGCAATGACCAAGATTGCGCTCCTTGGGATAATACTCTACCCAAACCAGTTGGGGCGACTTGCAATGATTATGACCCTAGTACCCAAAACGATAAAATTCAAGCGAATGGCTGTACTTGCAAAGGTACGCCTGTTGGTAGTGATGGTCTGTCCACCAAAACTTGTGGAGAAATTACCATACGCTACGGAGTCGGAATAATTGAAATGGTAGGCGCTCCTAATAAATCTTATAAATTTTCCATCAATGATATGAATAATGGATGGAAGGAAGTATTTAGTTGTTGGTCGAATTGCGGTAGTAGTAAAAAGGTAACGGGGCTAAGAGCCAGTAAATACAAAGTCAAAATCTACGGCGGGCAAAATACTTGTGACCTAGAAATTACCTTACCCAATCCTGCCAGTTCTCGGTCTTTGCCCAATGACCTTATTGAGTTGGGAACAAGTGTTCAGTCACAAACCATACAATTAGATTGGGTCGCTGGTCGGCTAGGTGATACCGAAAATTTTGTAGTAGAAAAATCAATGGATGGTCTTAACTTTAAGGCCATTGCAACCATCAATCCTTATACTACGCATACGGTGGATAATGGTCCCGATTATGGTATCAATTATTACCGCATCAAACAACAATTTTTAAGTGGCAGAAGTCGCTATTCTCCCATTCAAAATGAGACCTATTATTTGGATGAATCTTCGCTTAGTATTTATCCGAATCCTACTACTGCAGTTATCAATGTAAATATTGGCCAATTTTCAGATTTGGAAGGAGAGCTAGCTATTTTCAATCGCTCTGGTTATGAAATGGCTAACAAAAAGTTAGAACAAGCAGGAAAGGTAGCTAGCTTTAATACTAGTAATTTTGCGAGTGGCATTTACTTTTTGGTCATTCAACCGAGACAGGGCAAAGCATTTACTCGACAATTTATGGTCACTAATGAATAAAATGGGAAGCGTCGTTTCTTTCTTAACATTTTGTTCGTAGATTGTCAACTCGTCTCATCCAACAAATTTCCCCTCCAACAAAGCAAGATAAACAGAAACAAAAAATGAACAGTACTAGACACCTAGCTATCCTATGGGTAATGCTTACCTCTTTTGCGCCTGCCTTTACACAAAACGCTTGTGACCATCCAAATTATCCCGCTTTAGTGGCACTTTATAATGCTACCGATGGAGACAATTGGACGACTTCTTGGCATTTATCCGATTGTGATGTTTGTTCTTATTTTGGGATAACTTGTGATGAAAGTGGACAGATTATAGAAATTGATTTGGATGGAAATAATTTGACGGGTGTTATTCCGCCAGAGATTGGTGAATTTAGCAATCTGACAGGTCTGAATCTTGCAGAAAATGCACTCTCTGGCTCTATTCCTAGTAGTATTGGTCAGCTAACTTCGCTTACTGGCTTGGTGTTAACCGCTAGTCAGTTAACAGGTAGCATCCCTCCAGAAATTGGAAATCTAACGGAGCTATCAAGCTTATGGCTGAATTTTAATGCATTATCTGGTGAAATCCCAAGCAGTTTAGGCAATTTAGAAAAAATCTTCTTCTTAACTTTAAGGGGAAATAACTTATCGGGAAATATTCCTGGTAGTCTAGGGAATTTGAGCGTTGGTGAAATCTTACTCCTTAATGACAATAACTTATCAGGTAGTCTTCCTAAAGAACTAAGCACTTTTGGAAATCAGCGAGAAATTAACCCCAATGCTCGGGGAGGAATCAATGTAGCCAACAATAATCTTTCTGGTTGCTATCCCATTGAATTTGAGGCGTTTTGTAGAACAGATTTTGGGCTAATCGTTGATGGAAACGAGAATTTAAGTGACTTTAGTGAATTCTGTTTTTTCAACAATGGTCTTTGTGATAGTACTAAAACACGCTGCGACAATTTACAATTCATTGCTGAAAATAATCAGATTATCGTTAGCAGTCTATCCATTAAATCTAAATTGGAAATTATTGGTAAAAATACGGATTATAACATTATAACCATTTGTGACGGTGATTGTACCAGTTCTCAAACCATTACTGATTTAGCTAGTGGAGAATATACGGTCAAAGTCAATTTATTCGATGCCAACACTTATTGCTATCGAGAGGACGTGATAACCATTGCAGGAAATACGACTACTGAAGGTGCAGCCAACTGTGATGGACTATCCTTTAAAGGTGAATCTAATCAAATTGTTGTTGAGGGGTTAACAGCTAACTATAATAAAGTCGAAATCATTGGACAAAATACTGATTGGCAAGTCATTCTTATCTGCGATGGTGACTGCCCTCCTACCCTATCCATCCCAGATTTAGAATCTGGCGAGTATGCCGTTAAAGTGAATCAATCTGGTCACGATGGGTCTTACTGTTACAGGGAAGAAAATGTCGTAGTTGGTAATAATGCTAATGATAACGCCGATTGTGATAAGCTAATTTTTACAGCAGAAAATGGTCAAATTATCGTTGAAGGCTTAACGGCTAGTTATGATAAAGTCGAAATTATTGGCCGAAATACTGATTGGCAAGTTGTTACTATTTGTGATGGGGATTGCGCTGAAACCCAAATTATTCCTGATTTAGCGGCTGGAGAGTATTCGATAAAAGTGAATCAAGGTGGTTCGGATGGTTCTTATTGTTATAGGGAACAAAAAGTACAGCTTGAAAATGGTAGTAATAATAGAAATCGAGAGCTTGATTATGGGAATGATATAGTGCTTTATCCTAATCCTGCTAGGGATAGGGTTTATGTTCAACTACCTAATGTTGATTTTCCAAAAGGAGCTGTACATATATATAATGTCTTTGGACAGCAGGTTTCAATCCTTGCTTTTGACCGATTTAATCAGGAGGGTTTGGCTATTGATTTGGATGGTTTTGAGAATGGGATTTATATAATTACCGTTCAGTTAGATGGATTGTCTTCAATTAGTCGGCGAGTTGTGGTAGAACATTTAAAATAAATATTCTACAATTTTCATAAAGTATCATCAAATTCTCCACAAGTTATACCTAATATCTCGAATTAGACAACTAGCATCTCTAGAAATAAATTTAGTACTAGCTATAAGCTATTTTACTACTATCATTTTTTGAGTCATTGTTAAAGTTGGTGTTTTTATTACAACATAGAATAAGCCAATATATAAATCGCCCCCTAATAATTGTAACTCATGCCGACCTGTGGATAAGGTTTTTGAAACTAATAATTCCTTTAGTAGCTTACCAGAATGGTCAAATAAATGGACAGTTACAGGGCTACTTTTTGATAGTTCGAATAGTATTCTAGCACTACCAAAAGAAGGATTAGGTTGAATCACTAATTCCATCTCCTTTTGAGGACTTGCTACTAAATTGGTTTGAGTTATCAATGTATTTCTTTGTTTTAAAGATGTCTCTACTAACTCATTTTCCATACAATCTTTAATTTGAGCTGTAAAAATGGCACCTGCTGCCACAGAAAACCCTGGCTTTAAAACAATACTATCGCCTGCCTCAAAAATAATTGCACTTCCTGTAGCAATAGTCCCATTTGCCGTGATATATTCAGCCGCACTTATTGTATTAGTTCCCGTTAGATTATCATTACATACTATTTCAGTTTGACATTGGTCTCTAATAAAAGGGTCACTAAATTTATCATCGTTTATCATCGTTTCATCTGTCAAGGTCTTTAGAAAATTGACAACATCCGTTTTTTCTTGTTCGGTTAATCCTAATTGTTGCGGACTTCCATCCTCATCTTTCAAGGAGCTATTCAAATTCGGATGCGCTTTTACACCACTATTATAATGTTCAACGACCTCTTCTAAAG
>JBGCFJ010000522.1:0-10599 GCA_045106885.1 Saprospiraceae bacterium | reverse complement strand
GCGAGCGTTTTAGGTACTAATACTCGCCAGAGGCGAGCTAATATAGGTTGCGGACTGCAAGTCCTCACCAACATGATTCGAAAATTAATAGAACCAATCACCCCTGCCACAGAGGAACAGAGGGCACAGAGGTAACGGAGTGCTTTTGACGAGTGTAGCTGAGTAGGTTTGCTAAGGCTACTCAGACCAGCCGTCTAAGCTACTTTTAATGTTCCATTAATTTTAATGCGACATTTTGAGATGCACCAGCGTTATCCAACACCATAACAATAAAACAATTTAGCCATACAACAATTGTCAGCAATTTGAATTAATTAACTAGAATTTTTTAAATCTAATTTAAATATATTATCACAATCATGAGCAACTTTTTAAAGAACGTTTGTTATCTCGCTTTTCTAACAGGCTTTTTATTTGCCTGCAATCCACAACAGCCTGTAGCCCAAATAGGCAATACTGGTTTCGAAGCTAATTTTAAAGGAGGTGGTACTGGTTTCTATACCATTGATAGCAAAACGGGGCAATTATCCTATATGGTAGATTATGGCGAAGATGCAGGTAATTGGCGAAAATTTGGTAATAAATACCGAGAAAATGGAACCTCTAAATTACATTTTAAAGCCATAGAAAGAGGTGGGAATTTTGGTACTTCTTTTTATCTTTTAAATGGCGGTACTGGTCAAGTTAGTTTTATGTTGGATTACGGCGAAGGCGCAGGTACTTGGACGGGCTTTGGCAATCCATTAAGGAATGTAACCGTCACAGAATTTGAAACGAATTTCACTCCATCGGGAATGATTTTCTACGTTTATGATGGCATAGCAAAAAAAATGCACTATATGCAGGACTTTGGCGAAACCGCAGGTGCTTGGCAGTCTTATGGCGTGGATGAGAATTGATTGAGGTAGGATTAAGCTGTAATTATCTGACAATTTATGGTTAGAATCAAGCTTAATAATATGGAGCAAAAGACCTACAAACTGTGGTTTGTAGGTCTTTTTTTGTAATTTTAATAATGGGCTAAGGACACCATCCTGTGACGTTCCTTTCTCCAAATTTTGGATCTGAATGCCATTTTTGAGTTGTATTGGTGCTTTTAACCAGCCTTTTACGTAGGTGATGATGTAGCCTTGTCAGTATCGCCAATTTATTCCTTCCCCTATTTCCCTTTCCTACATTTTTTCCTTACCTTTCGTCGCTCAAATTATTTTATATATTTTTTTCATTTTTGTAATATGAAACGACGAGATATTTTAAGACATACTGCTTTCGCAACAGGTGCAGCGATTAGCGCCCCGCTTTTAAGTTCTTTATTAGTAGGTTGTCAATCAGAAGTTGCCACGAACTCAACTGCTGAAGGATTAGTCTTTTTCAATAGTGCAGAGTTTGAATTAATCAAAAAGATAGCTGATATTATTTTGCCTAAAACAGATAGCCCTTCCGCTACCGAAGTTGGGGTACATGAAATGATAGACCACATGGTCGGGAATGTTTATTCCGAAAAGGAACAAGCAACTTATAAAACGGGTTTTGCAGCACTTACCAAAGCTATTACAGGTAATGACCTCTTAACCACGGTTACCCATCTCAATGGTGGAGACAAAACTTTACCCGAAGCAGCAAGAAAAGCGTTTATCAACCTAAAGCAACAAACCATTGCCTATTATTTATCTAGCAAAGAAATTGGGATGAATCACCTTAGTTATTTGCCTGTTCCTGGCGAATATGAAGCATGCATAACCGTCGAAGAAGCAGGCGGAAAAGCGTGGGCAATGTAAGGAGAATAGAAAAGCGAGAACAGAGAATAGAGATTTACCTATAACACCATTTGAAAATTATAAATTAAAAATTACAAATGAACTATAATACAAAAGAATCCTATACCTACGATGCCATCGTCATCGGTTCTGGCATCAGCGGCGGTTATGCTGCGATGGAATTATGTAAAAAAGGCTATAAAACCATTGTTTTAGAAAGAGGCCGTATGGTCAAACATGGCGATTATCCAACCGCAGGATTTGACCCTTGGGATTTACCCAATAATAATCGAGTAGCCGCAGAAGAAGTGGCGAATGACTATTTTCAACAGGATAGATTGAGTTGGTGGGTACGAGAAGACCATAAACATTTTATCAATAAAGACAGCGATTACTCTTATGATGAAGTCAATCGCTTTGATTGGATTCGAGGGCATCATGTTGGTGGTCGGTCGATTATGTGGGGCAGACAATGCTACCGTTGGAGTGACATAGATTTTGAAGCCAATTTAAAAGAAAGCATTGCGGTCGATTGGCCCATTCGATATAAAGATATTGCGCCTTGGTATGATTATGTCGAGACTTTTGTGGGCGTAAGTGGACAAAAAGAAGGTTTGAAGCAAATTCCAGATGGCAAGTTCTTAAAGCCTTGGCCTTTAAATTGTGCCGAGCAACATTTGCGCAAAACCATCAATGCCGCTTATCCAGATAGATTAGTCACGCCTAGTCGATTAGCCAATTTATCAGAATATGACCCCGAAGTCCATTTAGGTACTAGAGGTGCTTGTCAGAATCGAGCGAGATGTGTGCGAGGTTGTCCTTTTGGGGGCTATTTTAGTAGTTTATCGGCTACTTTGCCCGTCGCAGAAGCAACAGGTAACATGCACCTCCGACCAGATAGCATTGTGCATGAGATTATTTTTGACACCAAAACAGGTAAAGCTAGTGGTGTCCGAGTAAAAGATAGGTTAACAGGAGAAGACGTTGAATTTAAAGCAAGAATCATTTTCTGTAATGCAAGTACAATTGGTTCGACTGCGATATTATTAAATAGTCGGTCAGCTACTTTCCCCGACGGATTGGGCAATAGTAGTGGCGAATTGGGACACAATATTATGGACCACCATTATGGTATGGGCGCAGCAGGAACTTTACCAGGTATGGAAGAGACCTATTATAAAGGGCGTAAACCGAATGGTTTTTACATTCCAAGGTTTACCAATATTGATGAAGCCTCCAAACAAAAAAATTACCTAAGAGGATTTGGTTATCAAGGTACCGCAACTAGAGGACCGAATACTTCGGGTGGGGTCATAGGTACTGCGTTAAAAGAACAATTGTTCCAACCAGGCCCTTACCAAATTAGAATGACTTGTTTTGGCGAACTTCTGCCCTATCACGATAATAAAATGTGGTTGAATTTTGATAAAAAAGACAAGCATGATATGCCGACCATTACTTTCGATGCTTCCTTAAAGGAAAACGAAATGAAGATGAGAGAACACGGCGTCCAATGTGCCGCAGAAATGCTAGCAGCAGCAGGTTGTACAAATATCACGACTAGCAATATTGAAACGGCTCCTGGTGCTTGTATCCACGAAATGGGGACGGCTAGAATGGGACGAGACTCTAAAACTTCCGTCCTTAATAAATGGAATCAATTGCATGAAGTACCCAATGTGTTTGTAACGGATGGTGCTTGTATGACTAGTTCTGGCACCCAAAATCCTAGTATAACTTATATGGCTTTGACGGCTCGGGCGGTGGACTATGCGGATCAGATGGTTAAGGATGGTGTTTTGTAGGAATGATTTTAAAACGGTAATTAGAGTCTGTCCGTAAACTTGTGCTTTGCGTGTCTAACGTAATCGCCAAATTCATTTGGCTGATTCAAAATATTGACTGTCCGTAATTTACGAACCTACCAAATAAATTTGGTGGTTACGAGCGGAACAAAATCGACTTTACGGAAAGACTCTAATTAAGGGCTTTAGCAAATAATAAACTACGCATTTAGTTTGCCCTTTTTCCTTTTAGGAAGGCAATTTTTTTTTAGAATAGTCTAACTATTGTCAAAAAAATTGCCTTCCTAAAAAAATGCCTAACCTAAATTTACGTAGGTTATTTATTTCTAAACCCCTTAATGCTAAACCGTGCGCTTCCTAAATTACCTATATCTTCATCCGAGCCATAGGCACCACCTCCTGCCCCACAAATTCTCCCTGCAAATACTTATAATACCCAGTCACCGCAATCATTGCCGCATTATCCGTACAATATTCAAAACGAGGAATATAAGTTGTCCAGCCTAATTCTTTGCCTGTTTCTGTTAGCGCAGTACGCAAACCAGAATTAGCAGAGACTCCGCCTGCGATAGCGACTTCTTTAATGCCTGTCTGCGCTGCTGCCTTTTTCAATTTATTGATTAAAATAGAGACAATTCTAGTTTGAATGGAAGCGCAAATATCATTCAAATTTTCTTTGATAAAGTCTGGATTTTCTTTTAATTGTTTTCTTAAAAAATAGAGAATAGAGGTTTTTAAGCCACTAAAACTAAAATTTAAACCATCCACTTTAGGTTCGGTGAATGGGAAAACGGGTTGTCCTAGTTTGGCGTATTTATCTACCAATGGCCCTGCGGGATAGCCTAAACCCAATAATTTGCCTGATTTATCAAAAGCTTCTCCTGCTGCATCGTCAATCGTATTGCCTAATACTTCCATTTCAAGATGACTTTTTACTAAGACAATTTGGGTATGTCCGCCAGAAACAGTTAGGCAAAGAAAAGGGAAACTTGGTTTTGGGTCTTCTGCGAAATGGGCTAAAACGTGCGCCATCATGTGATTCACTTCTATCATCGGAATCTTTAAACTGAGTGCCAGCGCCTTCGCAAAGGAGACTCCAACAATCAAAGACCCCATTAACCCTGGGCCTCTAGTGAAAGCAATAGCGGTTAAATCTTCCTTGGCAATGCCCGCCTTTTTGATGGACATATCAACAACTGGAATAATATTTGCCTGATGTGCTCTAGATGCCACCTCTGGCACGACCCCTCCATATAATTGATGTGCTGCTTGATTCGCTACACAATTGCTTAAAATTCGCCCGTTTTGTATAATACTGGCAGAAGTGTCATCGCAAGAAGATTCTATGGCTAAAATATTGATATTCATGAAACGATTATTTGTCTTTTTCGTAATGTGTACTAAATAAAACCTCTCAGTTCTAAAAAGGAAGTGCCCTTATTCATTTTTTAGAACTAAACTACAACCCTCACAGCGCAAAATTATAATTATAATCCAATATTTTCTTTAATCCAAGTTTTTAAATACAGAGAATTATTTAAAAGCCAACAAGTCAATCTGTTGATGAAATAAGACTAGGTAATATTCCTAATAATTTAGCTATTCTGTATACAAACTTAACTATAGAGACATGTTCAAAACAATGACCAAAAAAGATGTTACGCCATCTATCCAACCAAATGCTTCCTTATCCGCTACTGGCGCTACTTGTATGGTTTCTAAAGGGACAACCATAGAAGGAAAATTCACCAGTAATGAAGATGCGCAAATCAACGGTACGATTAAAGGGGAAGTTATTTGCAAACAACGCTTATTAATGGGACCTACAGGCTGGATTGAAGGGACGATTCATGCACATTCTGCTACTATTAAAGGCTACATCAAAGGAACAATTATTGTGCACGGAGTCCTGCATTTAGAAAGTACTGCCAAAGTAGATGGTATTATTTTAGCAAAAGCTATTCAAGTAGAATCGGGTGCACAGTACAACGGCGAATGCAAGATTGGAGAAAGATTTGTGAAAGAGGAAAAACCTTTAGCTGCTGTAGCTTAAAAAGGTGCATACAAAAGAAAACTATTAAGTACAGTGAAGGCGTAATCGAATTTTAATTTCGGTTACGCCTTTGCAGTTTTGTAAGAACACCATGATTTTGAAAATAATGGTGTTTTAAAAGAAAACCCTTCTTTACTCGTTAGTAAGTTATTGATTTTGAAAAAAAATCAGTAAAATTGCGCTTTTATTATGCTATTTGTTGTCGATGGAGGTATCGGATTTCAACAAATGAAAGTTTAACATCTTATGGATTTACTACTACTTTTTGATATGCCAAATTTTGCCAGCCCAGAGGTTTGGCTAAGTTTATTAACCTTGACTTTCTTAGAGATTGTTTTAGGGATAGATAATATTATTTTTATTGCCATTGCCGCAGGAAAACTACCTGACGAAGAACAAGGAAAAGCGACGAAAATTGGTTTAGTTTTAGCGATGGTTTTAAGAATCGCCCTACTTTTTGGGATTTCTTGGCTAATTAGTATGTCCGAACCTTGGATAAAAATAGATAATGCCTTAATGCATGGTGGTTTTTCGGGCCAAAGTATTATTTTAATATTAGGTGGAATGTTTTTGCTTTATAAAAGCACCTCGGAAATACATCATAAATTAGAAGGAGAAGGGGTAGAAGAAATGAGTACAGGCAAAAAAGTGGGCGTCACCTTATCTAGTGTGATTGTACAAATTACTTTAATCAATATTGTCTTTTCTTTTGATTCTATTTTGACTGCTGTAGGCATGACGAATGGATTAGAAGGGGCTTTGCTAATTATGATTATTGCTGTTGTTTTTTCAGTATTAATCATGATGGTATTTGCCACGCCTGTAGGTCGATTTGTTAATAAACACCCGTCTATTCAAATGCTAGGCATGGCATTTTTGATTTTAATTGGCTTTATGCTAATTGTAGAAGGTGCGCATTTGGCACATTTCTCCTTTGCTGGTTCAGAAATTGGCGCAGTACCAAAAGGTTATTTATATTTTGCGATTGCCTTCTCTTTAGGCGTAGAATTTTTGAATATGAAACTGCGAAAGAACCCAAAACCTGTACAAATGCATGGTATTAAAGAGGAAGCAGCTTCAGAGGGTGTGATTTAAAAAAGATTTATTAGTCATAAAAAAAGGTTCTCAATTGCTTAATTGAGAACCTTTTTTTATGACAATATTTTTATTTAAAAACAGACAAACCTTTACTACTTTTTAGTGGTAGCTGATTTTTTCTTGGCTAATGCTGTTTCTTTGATTGCCCTAACAAGCAGTGGGTTGACTTTTAATCTCTTGGCTATACTATTAATTCTAGCATATTTAACAGCCAAAGCTTTGATAATTTTGGGCATCAATGCAAGCTCTTTCTCTACTTTTTTGATGTAAACAACTTCTTCATCTAATAATTCTGCTATTAAAGCTGCCTCAAAATTTCTTTTGTGCATGTTAATAATAGCTTGAATAGTTTTTAACTTTTTACCTTTTTCTTCACCTAAGACCGTTCCTTCTTCTATTCCTTCAGCTATTCCTTTATTAAACAAATAATCGCTGGAAACATCGTATCCTAAAGTCATATCGTTTATTATTTTTATGGCAGAATAATCAAATTTACGAATTCTTGATAATACTATCAACTGTTTTTGATATTTAGACAATTCATTTGGATGCTTACAAATCTTTTTTAGTCGTTGCAAAATCAATCGTAATACCATTTCTAGTTTTTCCTTAGGGAATTGACTCAGAATAGCCAATAAGACAACCTCTGGCACTTGAGAACTTAATAATTTATCCAAGTCAAAAGCATGAATATTGATTATATCAAAACCTTTAAATACTTGTGAATCAGGTAAACTTGTTTGCATTCTGGACAGACCTTTTCCTAAAAAAATCACAAGATGTTTAATTGCTAGGTGTTTTCTACGTAGCGCAATCCCATGATATTCCGCAGACCGATAAACCATCTCTTTATCATCTTGAAGTTGAAATTCTAAATGCAATAGAAATTTTTGATGGTCTATTGTTTCCACTTCATAGAAAAAATCCATCTCTCTTTCTATAGTCGTTTGGAATTTTTCTTGAAGTACTTGAAAATGCTTTATTTTTACACCGAGTTTGTCCTCGATTAAAGGCATGAAAATTTGCTCCGCATTTTCTTTGAAGATTTTATCGTAAAGATTGCCTTCTTTTTGTTTGAATTGCATTTTTGCCATTTGCTTATGTTTTCTCTAGCGTGAATCATGACAAACATACTCAAATTGTACCATTTTTTAAAATTTTAAAATAAATTGTTTTAATTTAATTTAAACAAATATGAACCGCTTTTATATACTATTCTTGTTTTATTGCCTTTCTGCTCTCCCAACAAAAGCACAACACACCCTATCCTTTCCCTACACTTGGCAAGGTCAATGGAAAGGGGATTTAGAAATTTACACCGCCGAAGGTTTGAGTCAAAGTGTACCGATGGAATTACACATTCTCCCAACGGATAGTACCAACCGTTTTACTTGGACCATCATTTATGGAGCTGATAAAGAAGCGGGCAAAAGACCTTACGAATTGGTGATACTAGATGCAGCAAAAGGATTGTATGCTATTGATGAAAAAAATTCCATCCAGTTAGAAGGCTATTATATCAAAGATAAATTTTTTAGTCGCTTTGAAGTAATGGGTAGTCTATTATTAACGACTGAACAATTGGTAGATGAAGAACTAATTTTTGAAATTATTGTTGGGAGTATGAGCCCCGTTAGTATAACAGGAAATGAAGTAATCAATGGTGATACTATACCACCTGTACAAGCTTTTCCGATAAAAGTCATGCAACGGGCAATATTACGTAGATAGTAATTTATTTGGGTAGTGTATTAAAATGGTTGATAAGTGCAAGCTGATGGTGGGTGATACGTTGAAAGTATCACCCACCATCAACCACTTTGATACACCACTATTTATTTGTATACAGTAGGCAATAAAACGTCTACTGTGAATCGCAGAACTGTTAAGTTCTTTTTCCTAAGATGATGCTGGTTAGTATTTTTAATCCGATACCACTATTTTTCTTGCCTCTGGCAAGTATGTCTATTGAAAAATCTCGCCAGAGGCAGGAAAATATGGGTGTCGGGCTACAAGCCCTAACCAGCAAGCCTAGAATTTACCAGCTCTAGTAAACTGTAAATCGGATAAAATTAAATGACGCAACCAAAAATATTTGTCACAGGCGGAACAGGTTTTGTAGGGTCGTATTTATTGCGATATTTAGTCCAAAAAGGCTATACCAATATTCGTGCTTTAAAGCGAACTACGAGTAAAATGGATTTTGTTGAACCAATCAAAGACCAAATAGAATGGGTAGCAGGCGATATTTTAGATTTGCCATTTTTGGAAGAAGTCTTGGTAGATATTGACCAAGTATATCATTGTGCAGCCATGATTTCCTTTGTCCCAAATGAGGCTAACAAAATGCTTCAAATCAATGAAGAAGGCACCGAAAACATCGTTAATACTTGTATTTTATTAGGCATTAAAAAATTAGTCCATTTAAGTTCTATTGCCGCTATTGGTCGAGAACAATATGGCAAAACAATCAGTGAAAAAACAAAATGGCAAACGGATAAACTCAATTCTAATTATGCCAAAAGTAAATATGCCGCAGAAATGCAAGTTTGGAGAGGTATTGCGGAAGGTTTAAATGCAGCCATTATCAATCCATCGGTTATTTTAGGAAGCGGTTTTTGGGAAAGCGGCAGTACGGAAATTTTTAATCTCTATGGCAAAGGCTTTCCTTTCTATTCTAATGGCGCAAATGGTTTTGTAGATGTCCGTGATGTCGCTAAATTAACCATTTTATTAATGGAATCGGAGATAGCTGCCGAACGTTTTTTAGTGAGTGCCGAAAATTTGCCTTTCCAAAAAGTATTTAATTTAATTAGTGCAAAAGCTGATGTAAAAGCACCTTATTTTAAAATTAATGCTTTCATTGCTGGTATTGGTTGGCGATTAGTTGGACTACTTTCCAAAATAACGGGCAAAGCGCCTAGCATTACCAGAGAAACTGTCCAAAGTGCTTTGGGCATTCATAAATATGACAATCAAAAATCGGTAGCAGCCTTTGATTTTAAATATACGCCTATTGAAACCACCATTGATGAAACAGTTACTCAATTTTTAGAAGCGCAAAAGGAAGGCGGAAAGGCAATGGTTTTGCCTTTGAATTAAGATTTGTTTTAATTCCTCGAATTGATTTTTCAAGAGCTGTATGAAGTCTTGAAAATGATTATTTTTTGACGCTGATTTCACTGATTTTTATGATTTTTTATGTTTTAATAGTTTATAATCATAACTTCAAACAACGAAATCAGCGTCAAAATAAAAACTTCGTACACTCCTTCTTTTTTCTACCCTCTAGAATCACATCTACTCTCTTAGTTTTTCAGCCAACGCCTAGTAATTCTCCCTTTCCTACCATAAAAACCAAAGGTTTAGCTATCTTGTCGTTCATTCTATTTTAAACAGGAGGTACAGTAAAATCTGTTCCTCATGCATTACCTTGTAATTTCCTATCAATTTTGACGACGACAACAACAAAGAAACAAATCGGGCTATCAGGTGCAACAGCATTTGTCATTGGTAATATGATTGGTTCGGGTATTTTTTTACTACCCGCTTCCCTTGCCTCCTTTGGTGGAATTAGCATTATCGGTTGGATTATCTCCGCTTTAGGTGGATTAACCTTAGCTAAGGTATTTTCTGGATTAAGTAAACGATTTCCAAAAACGGGTGGACCTTATACTTTTGCCAAACAAGGTTTTGGAGAGTTCCCTGCTTTCTTAGTCGCATGGGGTTATTGGATTTCTATTTGTTGTACCAATGCGGCAATTACGGTAACGATGTTGAGCTATTTATCTACCTTTTTCCCAATCCTCAATACTTCTCCTATCGTAGCAGCTATTACTGGTTTGGGAACTATCTGGTTGTTGACCTACATTAATACCCGTGGCGT
>JBGCFJ010000521.1:0-2461 GCA_045106885.1 Saprospiraceae bacterium | reverse complement strand
CAGTAAAGGTGGACAGACTTCTACGGTTGTAGATGCAAAAGTAGTTTTTACTGCTGCTTTAAAGATGAAAGCCAGTTATATCGTTCTATCCCACTCGCATCCTTCTGGAAATACCAACCCTAGTTTAGCTGATATTCAATTAACAAAAAAGCTAGTTGAAGGGGCAAAATTGCTAGACCTTAAAGTTATAGACCATCTAATAGTTACTCCTTATTCCTATTACAGTTTTGCGGACGAAAGAAAAATATAAAAATTAAATATTGGTGGGGTTAGGTTAGCCTATCCCTACCATTTAACTCCTTATTTCAATCACACTTAAAATTAATAAAATGAACGACGTAACAGTTGAAACTAACACTAATGCAACAGCTACAAAAACGACTAAAACAGACAAACCAAAAGTTGACCTTTATCAGTTGGTAACAGATAAAATTATGGTATTATTAGAAAAAGGTGTAGCCCCTTGGCGACAAACGTGGAGCAGTTACGGTTTAGCCCGTAATTATGTAAGTGGTAAAACCTATAATGGTATCAATAAAATTTTGCTGAATAACACTATCCATCCGATTCCATATTTTTTGAGCTTTAAACAGGCGAAAGCATTAAACGGTACAATCAGAAAAGGAGCAAAAGGCGAAATGGTCTTTTATTTCAATGTCTTTTATAAAGATGCCAACAACAAGACGATTTCGGAGGAACAGGCGAAAGCCCTAAAAGCAGCAGGACAGGATTTTAAGAAGTTAAGCACCCTTCGCTATTTTCATGTTTTTAATGTGGCAGATATAGAAGGTATTGAGTTTAAAATTCCAGAAGTAGAGTTAAAAGAAAATGAGCAAATAGAAAGGTGCGAAAGTATAATTAAAGATATGCCTAACCGTCCAGAAATTCAGTTCAATAATGCTAATGAGGCTTATTATAATGCTTTGCAAGATTATATTAATATGCCAGATATTAAGCAATTCACCAGTTCAGCGGAATATTATACGACTTTATTTCATGAGGCTATTCACTCAACAGGACACAAATCCCGACTAAATCGAAAAGGTATCACCGAGCCTAATTAATTTGGTTCAATTCCGTATAGTATGGAAGAGTTGATTGCCGAAATGGGCGCAGCATTTTTAAGTGCAGAGGCAGGAATTAATTATGGGGAAATAGTAGAAAATAATGCAGCCTATTTGCAAGGATGGCTTAACAAATTAAAGGAAGATAAACGCTTTATTTTCAAAACGGCAGGTAGAGCGCAACAAGCCGCAAGATATATCTTAGGAGATAACGAATAAAAGCCAGTTCATTGTGAGTTGCTCACCGAAGGGCTTGTAGTGAAATGGGGAGCTATTATAAATTTTTATTGTTGTGAAATTCTGGCGAGTTTGGATATGGCAGACTTATTATTTTAGTCTGAAATTGCCAAATCCAAACGGGTTCTGGCATAACAGGTGCATCTAGCAACCTGATATGCCAGCAAGATTTTTTGAGACTTAATTTGCCCTGAAGGTCGTTTCAAAAAATCAGAAATGGGCGTTTAAAATGGATGGCATAAAAAACCTTGATGTATTTTCATCAAAATTTAAATTTAACATCGCAAAAAACTGCACGGTATTTGTTAGTTATTAAGTAAATTCCTCCCATAAGTAAAAAGGAAAAAATAAAATGAGCCACTAAGGAATTAAGGTATAAGAAAATTGAGGCAAAACAGGATGCCTAAAAATTCTTTTTTCATCTATATCTTCTTTATTAGAAGGCATCTTTAATGGATAAAGTTTATCCACTACTCTAACCTTTACAGTTAATCCAGTAGATGTACTGGTTTTACTCATTAGTTCTTTGACCTGTCGCAAATCAATTAAAATAGTATTCTTAATAGTCCGATGAACATGAGAGAACAAACGTCTTTCAATTGGGTTATATTTAGAACAATAAGGTGGATAATGAGCAACTATAATCTTAGTATTTATTTCTTTAGCTAATTTTTGCAATAAAACTTTGAAGCGGTGATGTCGATAAGAATTAGCACCACCACAATCACTTAATATCAAAATATTAGTAGCATCTTGATAATGATATTGTCCAAAATTGAGCCACCACCATCTTAAATTATCTATAATAAAATCAGCAGTTTCATAAGAGTTTCCTATACTGATATAGCCTTTGTTTAATTTAACGTCAAAGATAGCCTGTGGTATAGCTCTTCCATTCGCTAAAAAAGAGTAATCAGAGCTAAAAACCTCTGGAATCTGGTCTTTTTTAGTTAAGACTTGCTCATTTCTAGTTAATTGCCCTAAAGGTTCTTTCTTTTTAGTGTCTATGCTTAAAATAGGATTATGTTCCATATCATTAAAAACAGCAATTAAAAATAATACAATTCTAAACTGCTCTGCTCGATGTTTGCTACTACCTATTGCTAGACATTTAATTGGTTTACGTTTAACATAGCCATCTTTTTTCAAGATACGTTTAA
>JBGCFJ010000520.1:0-3067 GCA_045106885.1 Saprospiraceae bacterium | reverse complement strand
ATCAACCATTTATACCGCCTTTTTCCCTTCTAAGAAACTCAAAAAATGCGTCCATAATCCATTATGCAAGCATTTTTTGAATTCCTTAGAAGAAAAATTGACTGGTCTAACTGGCTAATTATTTTCTCCACTTTGCCTTACGTTTTTTACAACAAACAAAAAGAAGAAATTATTTATTTTTCTAACAAGGGGCAAATTGAAAAACCTAAAAAGTAGCACGCCAAGACGCTGAATCTTTTTGAATTCATCTACTCATTTTCTAAAAATGGTCAAAGCATCAAAATAACTTAACTACCCTTCGGCATTTTTTAAAATATATGTACCTTCAAGCCGTAAATAAAAACCTTTCCTTTTTTATCTAATCAAATTCATCATGTATACAAAAACGATTATTCCTATTCTTTCGATATTCCTTTTATTGGCTATAAATAATAAAGGAATGGCACAATCCACTATTGATAAACAGCAAATTATCCAAGAAATAGATAAAGAGCTAGAAAATTATGGCAAAATAGCCCACGAAATATGGGGCTTAGCAGAATTAGGATTTCTTGAAGATAAGAGTACCCAAATTCTACAAGACCATCTTAAAAAAGAAGGATTTACTATCAAAACAGGTGTAGCAGGAATGCCAACTGCTTTTGTTGCCGAATATGGAACTGGTAAACCAATCATCGGTTTATTAGCAGAATATGATGCCTTACCTGATATGTCGCAAGCAGCGAGTCCAACGAAAGGCGCAAACGACAAACAAGAAGTAACGGCAGGACATGCTTGTGGACACCATCTTTTTGGAACTGGTTCTATGGCAGCGGCGATTCACATTAAAAATTGGTTAAAAAAGACGGGAACTACTGGAACGATTCGCTTATATGGAACTCCTGCGGAAGAAGGGGGCGGCGGAAAAGTGTATATGGTTCGAGCAGGTTTATTTGATGATGCAGATGCCGTTTTATCTTGGCATCCAGGCGATGAAAATAATGCAGATGCAGGGTCTTCTTTAGCAGCTATTTCCATACGTTTCCGTTTCAAAGGCATTGCAGCACATGCAGCTGGTGCGCCTTGGAGAGGCCGAAGTGCATTAGATGGTGTCGAAGCGATGAATTACATGGTCAATATGATGAGAGAGCACATTACGCCAGATTCTAGAATTCACTATGCAATTTTAAATGGCGCAAAAGCACCGAATATCGTCCCTGCTTTTGCCGAAGTCGCTTATATTATTCGGCATCCAGATATGCGAGAATGCAAAGCGATGATTGACAGAGTGATTCTTGCTGCGAATGCTGCTGCAATGGGTACCGAAACGGAGGTTAGCCATGAAGTGATTACAGGCTATTTTAATAAATTACCAAATAAGACGTTAGCAGAAGTGATGCATGCTAATTTGGAAATAGTTGGTGGGGTCAATTATACCGAAACGGAACGTCAATTCGCTACGGAAATTATGACTTCTTACGACACCAAAGGCAAAACACCAGAAACAGCCCAAAAAGTAAAACCACTAGAAGTTATCACTAAAGGCATGGGCGGTTCTACTGATGTAGGCGATATTAGTTGGGTTCGACCAACAACAGGGATGCGTTCCGCTACTTGGGTGCCTGGCACAGTTGCACATAGTTGGCAAGCAGTCGCAGCAGGTGGTACTACGATTGGTCATAAAGGCATGATGGTCGCTGCCAAAACTTTGACATTAACGGCATTGGATTTATACCAACAACCTGATAAATTAATTAAAGCCGAAGCAGAATTATTGGAGCGACGAGGCGGTGATTTTAAATATGAAGCACTTTTGGGGGATAGAAAACCACCTTTGGAATATCGAAAGGGAGCGGAGTAGACAATTTTCAATTTTCAATTTATAATTTTCAATTTTCAATACGCCCATTTAAGAATAGAAAATTATAAATTGAAAATTAAAAAAAATCGTACTTTGGCAGGATAATTACCTTATCTGTATGTCAATAATAGCAATAAAAAATAACATTCATGAACTTTTAAACCGTCCTTTCACTTTACTGGATAGTACCAAAGACAGGCTATTTCTTATTATCTTCTGTGCCTTCTTCTCAACCTTTTTCCTTTATTTTTACCAGCCATTAAATATTACCACTTGGCAACATGATTCTACGATTGGTAATTTTTTAACTATTTGGAGTGCAGGATTTTTGGGTGCGCTGGTTCTATGTATCACCCAATTAATCATAAGACCAACTGTTAACTTAACTACTTTTACCGTTGGGCAATTTCTACTTTGGGTATTTTTTGAGTTTTTATTACTAGCTATTCTTTTCTCTGCTTTATATGGCGAATGGAAAAATCCTTTTTGGCAAGAATTTTTGTTAACCCTCCGTTATACTATTTCCTTAACCATCATTCCTTATTTTTTAGCTTGTTTATTAATTGCCGTTAGAAAACTATCTAATCCAGTTAAAGTTGAAGCAAGCCCGACTAAACCAACACCAAAACCTATCCTGCCTTTAGCACAATATTCGTTCAAAGATGAAAACGGTAAAATCATGTTGGCAATTAAACCAATGCAACTTTTATTACTAAAATCAGAAAATAATTATACCGCTGTCTTTTTTTTACAAAATGAAAAAGTAGAAAAAAAACTCATTCGAACCAATTTAAAAAAGCTAGAAAGCGAACTCTGCGAATTTCCTTACCTCCTGCGCATTCATCGTTCCTATATGGTCAATTTAAAAAAAATTGCTAGTGTGGAACGAAAAAAAGGCAGTTTCCAAATTCATTTGACGCAATTGCCCGAAATGCCCTTAAAAGTATCTGAAAGCTATAAAGCAATTTTTGAAGAACAGATAAAATAATACCCTCCAATTCACACCAAATAGGATTTTTTCACCCCATTTTTTATTTTTATATAAATTTTTCCAATTTTTGGACTAGATTTATTATTAGTTTGAATTAATAATAAGGCAAAGTGGCAGAAATAATCAACCATTTATACCGCCTTTTTCCCTTCTAAGAAACTCAAAAAATGCGTCCATAATCCATTATGCAAGCATTTTTTGAATTCCTTAGAAGAAAAATTGACTGGTCTAACTGG
>JBGCFJ010000052.1:0-15371 GCA_045106885.1 Saprospiraceae bacterium | reverse complement strand
ATGCGATTCAAGCAGGAATGGATATGGGAATTGTGAATGCTGGTTTAATTGAGGTGTATGCCGATATTCCAAAGGATTTATTGGAACGAGTAGAAGATGTTCTATTTAATAGAAGAGAAGATGCGACTGACCGTTTAACAGAATATGCAGAAAGCGTAAAAGGAGCTGGAGGAAAGTCTGTTGTCAAAGACTTAGCATGGCGAGAAAGTACCGTTGAGCAACGTTTATCACATGCTTTGGTGAGAGGAATCACCGAATTTATTGTGGAAGATACAGAAGAGGCTCGGCTAAAATATCCTGCACCAATTGAAGTCATCGAAGGCCCTTTGATGGATGGCATGAATGTCGTAGGGGATTTGTTTGGTGCTGGAAAAATGTTTTTACCACAGGTAGTAAAATCTGCTCGGGTAATGAAAAAAGCGGTGGCACATTTAACGCCTTTTATAGAAGCATTAAAAAAAGCAGGTGCTAAGTCTACCAAAGGAAAAGTCTTAATGGCAACCGTAAAAGGAGATGTCCACGATATTGGAAAAAATATCGTTGGTGTCGTTTTAGGTTGTAATAATTATGAGATTATCGACATGGGCGTGATGGTCCCAACTCAAAAGATTTTGGATACTGCCATCAAAGAAAATGTGGATATTATCGGTTTAAGTGGTTTGATTACCCCTTCTTTGGATGAAATGGTACATGTTGCTAAAGAAATGCAGCGTCGAAATTTTAAAATCCCATTATTAATTGGTGGAGCGACTACTTCCAAAACGCATACAGCAGTAAAAGTGGAGCCTCAATATAATGGCCCAGTTGTCCATGTTTTGGATGCCTCCAGAGCTGTTGGTGTTTGTAGTAATTTATTAAGTGAAGAAAAAGATACTAGTAGCAATTTTATTTTAGATGTAAAATCTGAATATCAGCGAGTTAGAGAAATGCGCTCTAACCGAAAGTCTAGTAAAAAATACCTAACGCTTAAAAAAGCGAGAGAAAATAAACTACAATTAGATTGGGCGAATTATACGCCTGTGATGCCTTCTTTTACAGGAACGAGAGTTTTTGAAGACTATGATTTAGCAGAATTAGCAACCTATATTGACTGGACGCCTTTCTTTTCTAGTTGGCAATTAGCAGGTAAATTTCCTGCGATTTTAGAAGATGAAATTGTAGGGGTAGAAGCCACTAAGTTATACGAAGATGCGCAAGTAATGCTTAAACAAATCATTGACGAAAAATGGTTAACGGCTAAAGCAGTCATCGGTATTTATCCTGCAAATACGGTGAATGATGATAGCATCGAAGTTTACGAAAGTAATAAAAGAAATAGGGTTAAAGCTACTTTACATCACCTTCGCCAACAAGTCAAAAAAGCACCGGGGCGACCTAATTTATCTTTGACTGACTTTTTAGCGCCGAAAGATTCAGGTGTCCAAGATTTTATTGGTTCGTTCGCAGTTGCGACTGGATTTGGCATCGAAGACCACGTAAAACGGTTTGAAGCCGACCAAGATGATTATAATGCTATCTTGCTAAAGGCATTGGCAGACCGTTTTGCCGAAGCTTTTGCAGAATGTATGCACCTAAGAATGCGTAAAGAATTCTGGGGTTATGCGGCTAAAGAAAACTTGGATAATAACGATTTAATCAAGGAAAATTATAAAGGCATTCGACCTGCGCCAGGTTATCCTGCTTGTCCAGAACATACCGAAAAACGTACCCTTTGGGAATTGATGCGAGTGGAAGAACAAACAGGTATTACTTTAACGGAAAGTTGTGCAATGTATCCTGCGGCGGCTGTTAGTGGTTGGTATTTTGGCAATCCTGCTTCTAAATATATGCGGGTTGGACAGGTGAGTAAGGACCAAGTGGAGAATTACGCTAAGCGGAAAGGGTTTAGTGTGGAGGAAGCAGAGAAGTGGTTGGCGCCTATTTTGAATTATGATGTGTAAAGACGATTTATGGTATACGATTAGTATTCGTAAATTTTGATAAAAAGCCTCTTGATAATTTCAAGAGGCTTTTTTAATTTGATGTTTTACACATCTGTTAAATTCCCTATTAAAACCAATTAAACCTTAATTAAATTAATGACATTATAGGTTTTTATAAATAAAATGTTTATTTTTACAATAAACTTAATACAAAATATGAAGAAAAAACATACGCTTTCCAAAACGGATTTCATTCAATATTTAGATTGCCCAGAAGAATTATGGTTGCACAAAAATAAACCTAAATTATTGCCGCCTATTGATTTGGATAGACAGTATAAATTAGACCAAGGAAATTTGATAGACCAATTAGCACAAGATTGGTTTTCAGATGGTTGCGTGATTGCAGATTGGGTTATTGACCCTAAAAATGTGGTCTTTCAGATGAAAGCACAACATGGTGCTATGTTGGCGATTACGGATATTGCCGTTCATCAACCCGACACCAAAACCATCGCCTTATTTGAAGTAAAAGCAGCTACACGTGTAAAGAAAGAACATTATTACGATTTAGCTTTTCAGCGAATGGTTTTTGAGGATAGTGGATATGAAATTAGCGCAACCTACCTAGTACATGTCAATAAAGCTTATCGAACAAGTGAACAAGTAGACCATTGCGATTTATTAGTGATTGAAGATATTACCACAGATGTTAATAAACTAATGAAAGAAACGAGGGCAACAGCCCCAAAAGTATTAAAATGGGTGAATGGAAAAGCACCTAAAAAGCGAATAACTATTGGGTGTAGCAAAAAGCAAAAATGTCCTTTTGTCCAGTTGCATTATCCAAATTTGCCTAAATATTCCATTTTTAATGTTTCTCGAATTAGTACCAGCAAGATAAAAAAATTAGTAGAGGCGAATATTTTAGATGTTCAAGATATTCCAGAAGATTTTAAATTATCGACTAAACAACGACAAGAGGTAGAAATTGCACAAGAGGATGAAATTATTCTGAAAAGAGGCAGCATTAGAAAAGCCCTTAAAAAACTGGAATATCCTCTATATTACTTAGATTATGAGAGCTTTTCTTATGTAATTCCTAAACAAGCAGGCTATAAGCCTTATCAACAGATGGTTTTTCAGTATTCTCTTCATATACAGAAAAAACCCAACGGCCCGATTACCCATCAAGAATTTCTACTAAAAAGTAAAGAAGAATCTGTTGAAGCATTAGTCGAAAGTTTGCAAGAAAATATTGGTAAAAAAGGGTCTATAATTGTCTGGAACGAAAGTTTTGAAAAAGGAAGAAACAAAGAAATGGCGGTTCTTTTTCCTGATTGCGAACCTTTTCTAACTTCCCTCAATAAACGTTTATATGATTTAAGAGTACCTTTTCAAAAAGGATTGTACCAACATCCAGATTTTAAAGGAAAAACTTCTTTAAAAAGTATCTTACCAGTGCTTTCTCCTGAAGTCAGTTATGATGACTTAGCTATTCAAAATGGAATGGTTGCAACGATTAAATGGCATCATGCCACAGACGGACGGATGAGTAAAAAGGAACAACAAGCAACTTTTAGTCACTTATTAAAATATTGTGAATTGGACACTTTGGCGATGGTGAAGATATTGGATGTCTTGCGAGCGGTGTAGTAGTAGTAGTAGTAGTAGTAGTAGTAATAATAATAATAATAATAATAATAATAATAATAATAATAATAATAATAATACTTAGTTATATTGTAAAACTTTCTGGGAAAAATTATTTTCACCTTTAACAAAAATATTTTTTTTTAATAATTTTTAATACAATATTAAACTTGTTTGGCGATTATTTCTTTTAGTTTTGTAACAAGACAGTAAATCAAGTTTTATAAAATAGTACAAACTTTATGTTCTTTTATAATAAAGTAATTTCTCGATAAAACTTTAGCAAAATGATAAGTATTATCATCAATGACCAAACAAAAGAATCGCTTAAAGATGCACTTGATAACTTAGTAAGTCAGGAGCAGGTTCAATCTATTCTTTTATATATCGGAGCTGATTTCAAGTTGGATACAACAGCACTTTCTCTACAATTACAGTCTATTGACAAAACGATTATAGGAGGGATTTTTCCTGAAGTTATTAGAAATGGAGAACGTAGAGGAGATAGTGCTATTTTATTAGGATTACCTTTTCCGATGTCTTATATCGTCGTTCAATCATTTGACGAAGATGTTATTGTTGAGACGATTGCAGAGGGATTGAATGAAGATATTGACGATACTAGTAGTTTCCTTGTTTTTGTTGATGCGCTAACTAGAAATAAAACCGTTTTGTTTGATTGTTTGTATAATCATTATGGTTCTGTCCCTAATTATTTAGGAGGCGGAGCAGGTACTTTAAAATTTGAGCCCTTACCTTGTGTTGTTTCTAATAAAGGAATGCTAAAAGGAGCAGCTGTTGTCGCAACAATTCCTCGAAAAATAAATCTTGGTGTGTCGCATGGTTGGTCACCCATTAGTACTCAATTAAAAGTTACGGAAGTTGCTAATAATGAGATTATAAGTTTGGATTGGAAACCAGCAATGGAGGTATACCAAGCTATTATAGAGGACCATTCTAAAAAAGCATTTAATTTTAATGACTTCTTTAATAGTACAAAATCGTATCCGTTTGGGATTCAAAAATTAAACGATAACACCATTGTCAGAGACCCTTTTAAAACAGAAAATGGGCGAGTCTTTTTATTAGACGATGTGGACGAAGGGTCTTACGTTCAAATATTATACGGTAATTTAGATTCTTTGATAAAAGGAGCTTCAGAAGCAAGAAAAAAAGCTGAAAATGCAACCGCTAAAGTAAATAATACCTTAATTATTGATTGTATTTCTAGGGTTTTATTTATGGAGGATAAATTTGAAGAAGAATTAAAGAAATTAGACCCATTATCCAATTCATTCGGTGCGCTAACACTCGGAGAAATTGCTAATAATGGAGACGAATATTTAGACATATATAATAAAACAGCAGTCGTTGGAATCTTTGAATAATAAAAAATCAACCTTATTAAGTGATGTACTTTTGGAGTTGGCACTATCTATAGGAGGGCAACAAACCAGCACTTATTTAATTCGCAAAAGTATTCCCTTATTACTTAAAAGACTAGAATGTAATACTTGTGGTTTGTTCCAAATTAATAAGGAAGAAGTCCTACAATTCCAATTTATTGTACCAGGTATTTTTCCTAAAACAGCTTTCTTTCAAAAGCTTAAAATTGCTTTTAATAGCCTCTGCTTTCCCTTCACAGATGTACAATCCTTATTTTTAGATGAACAATCCTGTTATTTTGTTCCCATCACAAAAAATGAATATTTATTACTGCGCAGAAAACTACCATTTACCCCAATTCAAATTAAAGAACTTAAACCCCTGCTTCTTTTTTTAGGCAACACTTATCATAATCTAAATGAAAAGGGTAAGCGAGAGAAAGTAGAAAAAGAGCTAGTCAGACTTTCCTTAGTAGCAAGTCAAAGTACTAATGGGGTAATTATAACAGATATTCACGGCCGATTTGAATGGATTAATGCCGGATTTACAAAAATATCAGGTTGGAGTTTGGATGAAGTGCGCGGAAAAAAACCTGGTGAAATTTTACAAGGTGAACAAACCAATCCAGCTACTATTAAAAAGATGCGAGACGCTATCAAAAATGGAGAAGGATTTGACGTAGAAATCTTAAATTACAATAAATCGGGTACTCCTTATTGGATTCAGATTATTTGTAATCCCCTGATTGACCAAAATGGCGCACATACTGGTTTTATGGCGATTGAATCAGATGTAAGTGTTCGTAAACAATATGAATTGGATTTAATAGATGCTAGGAATGAAGCCATCAAAGCTCAAAAAGCAGAAGAAACTTTCCTAGCCCACATGAGTCATGAAATCAGAACACCACTCAATGCTGTTATTGGGATGACTAGTCTTCTCTATGAAACAAATTTGGACGAAGAACAGCTTGATTATATAAAAACATTAGACGATTCATCAAATTTTCTTTTAGGCTTAATTTCCAACGTGCTTGATATTACTAAAATTCAATCTGGCAAAATTGAAGTAGTCAAATCAACTATTAGTCTTTCTAAAATTTTGGATACGCTCCAATTGACTTATGAAAATAGAGTAAAGAAAAAAGGATTATTGGTTAATATAGCTAAGGCCGATAATATGCCTTCTCATATTATTTCAGATGAGCGAATGTTGCAACAAATTCTGAATAATCTGATGAGTAATGCTGAAAAATTTACCCAAACAGGGGAAATTGGCGTTCGTGCCACTCAGATTATATGGAAACAAAAGCCCTGCTTAAAACTAGAAATTCATGATACTGGAGGGGGAATTCCTCCAGATAAAATAGACTTTTTATTCAAAAAATTCAAACAATTACACGCTCCAGAATTAACCAATACCAGAGGTACAGGTCTAGGACTTGCCATTACCAAGGAATTAGTAGAAGTTTTGAAGGGAGAAATTTCCGTAACGAGTGAATTGGGAAAAGGAAGTGTTTTTACCGTTAAAGTCCCTATTGAATTACCTGAAAAATCGGTCAAACAAAAAAGAGAAAATAATCAACCGCTTTCCGAAAACAAAGCATTTTCCCATCTCAAAATTCTGATAGTTGAAGACAACCTCATGAATCAAAAATTGATTATTCAACTCATGAAAATGTTGAGCATAACATTTGATTTAGCTACGGATGGTAAACAAGCGATTGACCGAGCCAACACCACCCAATACGATGTTATCTTAATGGATATTCAACTTCCTGACACCAATGGTTATGAAGTAACTCGAACCATTAAAAATACCCAAAACCCTAATAAAAACAGTAAAATAATTGCCTTAACTGCCTCAGCAATGGGTAATAATGTAAAAATAGCCTATGAAGTCGGAATGGACGGCTTCTTATCTAAACCTTTTCGCCCGAAAGATTTAATGACAAAACTAGATGATGTACTTGGCTAAGTAATTTTCTTTTCACTTTATCTCTTGGATTCCGCCTCATCGCTTGCAGTGACGAGACGAGCAATCTTATTCCTCTAATTCTTTCTTCAAATCAAGTTTTTCCACATTTTTTAATAATTGGTCCGTTTCATCCCAACCCCTGGGTAAATCAGGTTTATTTAGTTTAGCCTCAGGATTTCCATTCTTTTTTACAACTCGGCTAATTATTTTTGGACTTTTTTTCTTGCTAATACTAGACCTAAAAGGTTGTCTTAGATTCCTTTTATTATTTGCCGTCTTAGCAGCAACTCCTTTTGTAGTCGTAGGAACTGCTAACAACCTCTTTTTATCAATTAATTGTCCTGTTAAAGAACAAATACCGTATGATTTATTATGAATACGAAGTAGGGCATTTTTTAAATCTACCAGATGCTTGCGCAGGCGATTTGCCATCGTGTCTAATAATTGCAAATTAGCACTACTAGAAGAATCTTCTACCCAATCACTTTGGCTGCCTTTATTAAGCGTCGTTTCTTTCAATTGAGCGTCCAAAGAAGCTAACTGTCTTTCTGCTTTGGCTAATTTTTTATTGACTGCCGCTTTAAAAATGGCTAAATCAGTTTCTGAATATCTAGTACTTTGAAGGTTTTCCATAGGGTGATATTTTATATTTGTCAATTCATAACATAATTTTAATCTATATTCTAAATAAATTCAATTTTTATATATTTTATTTTACAAAATATTATTAAAACCAATAAAAATAATTTAAAAATCACTTTTAATAGTAAGTTCTCAATAAGGGCGCAGCACCAGCTCGTCGGATGACTATCGTCGTCCGATGAGCTGGTTTAAATCATCCGACGACGTAGTCATCGGACGATTTAATCTGGAGTATTGAGAACTTACTTTTACCCCTTTAAAAAACTACCACTAAAACGACAAATTAACAAAGGTCAGTACTACTTCTTTTTAGTAAGTTTAGTAAGAATGATTAACGCTTACTAAGAAAAATAAATGGCTCATGTTATATATCAGTAAATGGCATATTTTTTGTTCCTATTTTACCCAAAAAAGGGAGCTTTATTCTTGATGCTTAATACATTACAAAAAAATAACATTTAAGATTTATAGCTATAGAACACCTTTAAATACTTGAGAAAACTAAATACTTTCTATGAACTCAATAAGAATCATTTTTTATTGATGTAAAGACTTCGTTTTCCTATCTATTTTACTCCCCTTACTACTTATTCATCAACCTTTTAAGTCTTGATTCGATGCCTAAACCCTTAAGAAGTCAATCTCTAAGTCCATTTATTCTCTTAATAGAGGATGATAAATCAGTGATTACTACTGTTAAGAATAATCTGGCGACTTCAGGAGTTTTGCGCAATCATTTATCAGCTTGTCAATCCATTAAAGAGGCAACTTCCTTTTTGAAGGCACACCCTGAGTTTGCGATTATCTTATTAGATGCTTCTTTGCCAGATGGAATGGGGCTTGATGGATTAAAAAAATTGAAAGCAGCTTTTTCTGATAAAATAATTATTGTCTTAGCGGATAATGCCCATCAATATTTAGGCATTGATTTTATTCGTACTGGAGCGCAAGATTTTATTATAAAAGAAGTAATAGCACATACACCTATTTACCCAACTATTCAGCTTGCAGTAGAACGAATGCGATTCATTAAGCAAGAGATGGTAGAGAAAGTAAGCAAAATCAAACAGACGAATCAACAATTATATCAAGATATTTTTAATCAATCTAAAGATGCCATTTACATCTGTAATTTAGAAGGTAGATTGGTTGATTTTAATCAAGCCACTTTTGAATTATTTGCTTTTTCAGAAGAAGAGCTATTGGAAATAGAAATCCATAATCTATTTCATACCAAAGAAAAAAAACGAGAATTCTTATATGCTTTAGTTTCCAATAAATCTGTTACAGAATTTCCAATGGAGATTGAGCAAAAAAATGGTAAAATTCGGAAATGTTTAATTTCTGCTAGTATGATTCGGACAACAGAATTTACTGGCTACTCTGGTTTACTAAGAGATATTACGGAACAGAAAAAAGCAAATGATTTAAGGAAAGCAAGAGACATAGCTCGGCAATCTGCCAAAATGAAAGAACAGTTTATCGCAAACATTAGTCACGAAATGCGAACGCCAATGAATGCGATTTTGGGGATGAGTAATCTGGCGATACAAACCAACTTATCAAAGGAACAATACAGTTATGTCAGTTCTATCAAACAATCTTCCGAAGTTTTATTGGGAGTCGTTAATGATATTTTAGTCATTTCTGAAATCCAAAATAGTCAGTTGAAATTTGATTATAAGTTTTTTGATTTAAATGAATTACTGCATAATTTGATAAATTTAGTTCAGTTTAAAGCTACAGAGAAAGGCTTAAGATTGTCCTTACAAATGAAAGAAGGCATACCTAAAATTGTCCAAGGAGATAAATTGAGATTGAATCAAATATTGTATAACCTAGTGTTAAACGCCATTAAATTTACAGCAAAAGGAAGGGTAAACATTCTTGTCGAAAATCAAAATGAAAGTAATGATTTTGTTCAACTAAAATTTACCATTGAAGATACAGGTATAGGTATACCATTAGATAAAATAGATGCAATTTTCGAGACTTTCACCCTAATTAGAGAACAGGGGATGGAACAAGAAGGAAAGGGATTAGGCTTACCGATTGCTAAAAATTTAGTAGAACAGCAAGGTGGAAAAATCGGTGTAAAAAGTGAATTAGGAAGAGGCTCCGAGTTCTATTTTGATTTATTATTTGAAATTGGAGAAGAGGTCTTCCCTGAACCCATTCAAGCAAAAGCTGCTGCTACTCTTGATAAAGGTGCCATTAGAGTCTTATTAGTAGAAGACCACAAAATGAACCAATTAGTTGCCATTAAGACTTTAGAAAAACATTGGTCAGATATAGAAATAACAGTAGCTAATGACGGACAAGAGGGCGTGGCTATATTAGCTGAAAAAGATTTTGATATTATTTTAATGGACATCCAAATGCCTAACATGAATGGCTATGAAGCAACCCGCTATATTAGACATAAAATGTTGCCTGAAAAGGCAGAAATTCCAATTTTAGCCATGACTGCTCATGCGCATGTTGCTAAAAATGAAAAATTTAGAGAATATGGTATGGATGATTGTATCCTAAAACCATTTGAACCTAAAGAACTATTTAGAAAAATAACGGAATATACCTTTAAATATAAAGTACTAACATAACTATTTAGCATAGAAGAAAGCGATTAAGGAGCTTATGTTTTAAGGAAACAGGTAAAATATAACCTGCTCCCTAAGTAAATTTTTCCTGTTCTAAACTATATTAATAACCACTCAAAAAGAGCTATTAAAATGAGCACTTATCAATTTTTAAACTTAGATTACCTAAACATGATGGCGGACGGGGACGATGATATGAAAGCGACCATGATTGAAATGTTGGTAGAAGAAATCCCAGAAGAAATGGAAAAAATGAAGCAATTGCACGCTGACACTGATTGGAATGAACTACGAGAGGTAAGTCACAAAATGAAATCCACATTAGGATTTGTTGGTAATGACGCTATGACCACCGCTAATGGAAAAATAGAAGATATTGCTAAGACTGGCGGTGCAGATGGAGGAGAAAAACTTCCAGAATTATTAGACATACTATTGAATATTTATCCCAATGCAGTTGCAGAATTAAAATCTGAACTAGCTGGATTAGCCGTCTAATTTTCGTTATTACGTATCTACAAGTAGAAAATTTCCATAATTTGGCAGGCGCTATTCAAGGTCAGAATTAATGGTTTTATCGTTATATTGCTGTATCCTTTGACAGTAATATAACGATAAAATAATACCCCCATTTCCATAAGTATAAAATCAGACATTCTCTATCATTTCCTGTCACGTGCCAAGCATTCATATTTATTAAATCAATAATTGTTTCAACCTACCACTAAACCTTTCCATTTTTTGTTATATCTTTGTTCCTGATTATAATACGGTTAACCATTAATAGAGCGTCAGATAAAAAACTGATAAATGGTAGTCGAACGTGTCGGACACCTTTAGAGGTGTCCGACACGTGATTATCAATTTTCAATCTGACTATCTAAAATAAAATAGTTGACTATCTTTGAATACAAGAGGTTCAAAAATTCCAAGACCGATTTACTAAATTTCTGAAAGGGCAACTTCAATAGATAATGGTCGTCCATTTTATTTTAAGAATAAACATTCACAATTTAGCAATCGCTAATTTTACCTCTTATAACTGATTCTACTTTTATGACAATTCTGATTTGCGAACATGAAGAGATAATGCTAACCGCTATTGAATTTAGAATGAGAAAAGCGGGTTTTAAAGTAGTTAGAGCTAAAAATGGTAAAGAAGCAGAGGAAAGAATAGCGGAAGACAAACCAGGGTTTATTGTGACGGACTTAGTACTTCCAAACACAGATGTACTCGGTTTAATCGACATGGTAAGAAGCAAACAAAAGAGTGATGTGCCTATTATTATGATTACGGACTTAGACCACGCCGATGAAGTAATTTTAGAAGGGTTTAAGTTGGGAGCTAATGATTTTGTCACGAAGCCTTTTAAACCAACAGAGTTAATTTTACGAATTAAACGTATTTTTCAAGATAGAGGCATTATTGTCGAAAGAGAAAAGATTTCTTAAAATATAAATAGACAAACTACTAGTCAAAACGTACTAAGTAGACTATACATTTAAAAGCCTGTTTGTTGATAATCCTATCAATAATCAGGCTTTTTTATTATTAATAATTAAATATTCATTATTTTCAGAAAAAATTGAAAGTTTGTAAAAAATGATTTAACTTGCTATAAATTAAACAACTATTCACTAAAATTTATAGCCATGAAAACCTTTTTGATTATTGATTATTGGATGCAAGGTATAGTCATTACCCTAGTACTCATTACCATCCCTTTTGTATTTGTTCCACTATTAATATTAGTCCTACTTGGTGCTTGGCAATTATTGAGTGGACTAATCACTGCATTTTTTTATCCAGCATTAAAACGGAAAATGTATCTGGCTAAAAGTATAAGCTATTTACTGTTTTTATATCTTAGCTATTTACTGACCGAAGCTGATTTAATGCCTAATTTTTTGAGTGATACCGGGATAGGATTTATTGTTTTTTGGGTCCTTCTTCCTTTTGTTATTGGACTTTGGTATTATAAGATGGTCAGTAAAGATTACCACCAATATTGTGAAGAGCAGGAAGTGCGTAGTAATACAATGGAAGCGAATAGCCCTCTAGAGCGTCAGGAGCAGGTGTTTTATTAGGATAAATGTAAATGGGAACTAGTTTATTCCAAGCAGATATCAGTTGTCGGTTATCGGTTTAAGAGGTGCGCACCTAATAGATAACTGGTAAATGGTAACGGACAACTGTTCTAAATTAAATACCTACTCTTTATTATATAAAACTTTCCCAGCCTCATAATATTTATCGCCCTCGTTCCAAAAAATAGAGGTATCTGTATTCCCAATCAAGCGACAAGAGTAGACATAAGATTGAAAAAACTTGGTCAAATAGTCATAATCCAACGTCTGTGGTTCATCTCCTGGTTGGTGATAATATTTTGTAATTTCTTCATCGAATCCAGTAAAACCAAGACTAAACGTAGGAGCAGGTACGCCTTTTTTGGCAAAATTGACATTATCTGAACGGTCAAATAAACCCTGTTCTGGTGCTGCATCTTCCATCGCCTTCAAACCAAAAGTAGTACATGCTTGCTCAATTAATGGTTGCGCACCAGTTCTGGTCAAGCCAATAATACTAGCTCGACTAGTGTCATTATAGCCACCATTATCACTATTAAAACAATAGACTACTTTTTCTAGTGGAATAGCAGGATGATTGGCATAATAAGCAGAACCCAACAAGCCCTTTTCTTCTCCTGTAAAAAAGATAAAAATGGCAGAGCGTTTGGTTGGATATTTAGCTAAATTCTCAGCAGCAGATAAAACGGTAACGCTTCCAACGGCATTATCTCTAGCGCCATTATAAATGGTATCCCCTCTTTCATCTGCTCGACCAATTCCTACATGGTCATAATGTGCTGAATAAATAATGTACTCGTCTTTCAAAATAGGGTCGGTTCCTTCGACCATTCCTACTACATTATAGGTTTTCAGGATTTCTTCTTTAATTCCATCTATTTTCACCTGTGCTTTTAAACCATTTCCGCCTTTTAGTTGTGCAATCGCAGCTGCATTACTTGCATTTAACCAAATATGAGGGAAAGATTCACCTGCGCTATCATCCACAATCGTTTGAGGTTGATTGAGAAAACCCACTAAATAATTCCAAGGCAATTGCACCGAACTATATAATTCTATCAAAGCTTTTGCCCCTTTAGCTTTTGCTATTTTCAATTTATCTGCCCCTGAGAAAAACCACTGTTGTGGATTGTCTTGTCCTTCTAAACCTGCAACCACCACGACTATTTTACCAGTGACATCCATTTTATCAAAATCTGCCGCAGTTCCTCGGTCCAAAAATACTACTTCCGCTTCTGTATCTAAATTTCCACCTTTTAAACAAAGAAAATCTTTGCCAATTTCTAGTTTTTCTGCGCCAAAAGAAATAGTACCAGCTTGAGCAGGCGTTATCTTTTTCATCGGTACTGCTTGGAAATAATCCCCTAATCCTTCCACTGGTTTTACACCGTAGCGCATCAATGAAGTTGCCAAATATCGTCCTGCAATGTTTAGTTCAGGAGAAGGTGTATTTCGACCTGCCATTTCATCTGATGCTAAATAATAAATATGCCCTTTTATCGTATTGACATCGACGGTTTTCTCCGTTAAATCTTTATCTGTTAGAGTCGGTTGAGTTAAGGCCACATCTTGTACGGTTTTACACGCACTCAATAATAGGATAGCTAATAAGCAATAGGTTAATTTATGCATTGGAAGTATTTTATAGAAATTGTTTACTAACAAAAGTAGTATTTTCAACTAAGGCTTAGGTCAATTTTAATAAAAATTTTAGAGAATAGAGAAGTTTTGTTAATTTTATTTAGCTTCGCCAAAAAATAACGCAAAACGAAAAATCATGTTTAAAAAAATTGGATTATTACTACTTGTACTCCTTGCCTTAATTATTGGCTATTTTGTTTTATGGCCTAGCCCAATCACTCCAGACGTATGGACTGCGCCCAAAGCACCTGAATTAACTGGACAATACGAGGTGAATGACAAATTAGCCGCCTTAGAGATTCTTCATGCAGGGCAATGTGAAAAATGTGAAGATGTCGCAGTCGATTCGATGGGTAGAATTTATGGCGGACAATTAAATGGAGATATTATTGAATTTGACCAAGGCAAACGGCGAATTGTTGCGAATACAGGTGGTCGGCCATTAGGCTTACATTTTGATGCTGCTGGTCATTTGATTGTTGCTGATGCCGCAAAGGGTTTATTGTCTATTGAGGTAAAAACAGGAAAAACGACAGTCTTAGTCGATGAGTATAAAGGTCGAAAAATGATTTTTGTGGATGATGTAGAAGTCGCAGCAGATAGCATGATTTATTTTTCAGATGCTTCTAGCAAATGGGGATTTCATGATAATGCTTTAGATATTTTAGAAGGTCGTGGTAATGGTTTTTTATATCAATATAATCCAAAAACTAAAATAACAACTGAATTATTAGGAGACTTACGCTTTGCCAACGGTATTGCGGTGGCTCATGACCAATCTTACGTTTTAGTCAACGAAACGGGGCGTTATAGAACACATAGATATTGGTTAAAAGGCCCTAAAGCAGGGCAATCTGATTTATTTATCGAAAATCTACCAGGTTTTCCTGACGGTATTTCTCAAGGCGAAAATGGACTTTATTGGCTGGCGATTGTTTCTCCTAGACAACAAGCCTTAGATGATATTTCCAATAGTGTATTCCTTAAAAATGTCGTTGCTAAAATGCCAAAATTTATGCAACCTGGACCTGTTCATTATGGCTTTGTTTTAGGTATTGATAGCAATGGAAAAATTGTTCATAATTTACAAGACCCATCCAGTAAGTTTTCAGAAAACACGAGTGTTCAGCAAGTGGGCAATGTTATTTATATTGGGTCTTTGTATGAAAATGGGATTGCTAGGATGTCGATAAATTAGCGGCTATTATGGGAATTCTGCCTTAGCCCTCTGGTCTGAGTAGGTTTGAGCAAGTAGTAAGTATATAAATCATCTACTTCCCTACTCAGACCAGAGGTCTAAGCTACTTTTAACCAATCTAAATCACTTGAGTCGTCAAAATCTTTAATCAAGGGACTATCCAAGAACCCTCCCAATGATGCTCCACAAAATCAAATTGCGCTCGCTGATGCCCAGACCGTTGCAGATGCAGCCATTCTAATTGATTAATCTCACAAGAAATAA
>JBGCFJ010000519.1:0-2142 GCA_045106885.1 Saprospiraceae bacterium | reverse complement strand
CCTTGGAATCTTTAGACGGGTAGCCTTATAATGCAGAAGTGGAAGAACGATTGCCAGAGACTAATCTAGCCTAACTTCGCTCGAATTGTGGCACAAAATAATTAAGATAGAAAATCATTCCTAGATAGGTTAAGATTAAAGTAGGTACATTCGAGTTGAAGCCCATATCAAACTCAGGAATGCCTAATAATTCTCTAAAGGAAGTCGTCGCAATACTTAGCATAAAGAGAATACCAAAAACAAATAATCCTATAATGGAGGCTTTGTTTTTCGAAGTTCGCTGAATGCCATTTTTAGCTTCTTGGCCGAAATAATACCATAACGCCCCAACCGTAAAAACAGCCTCAATTCCTATTGCAAGAAATGGATTGGTCGCATAATTACCTAATCCGATAGTCTGTGATGCTGCGCCAAAAATATGATGTGGATGACCAGAAAATAAATCCAAAACAAAATGCCCAATCACCAAAGCGGCACCTACCAAACCAACAGTCGTATTTTTAAATAGCATTTTTCCTATTAAAAAAATAAGTAGCACCCAGCCTATTTGAGGTAGTAAATCATGGCTATACAACATATCCACGGCTAAAGTATTCAAGGAAGTATCGAATACATCACTAGGGCCAGTTGGTTCTAAACCTAAATAATGGAAAGTAAACCATAACAAATCCTGCAATTGGGAGACAATCAAGAAGTATAATAAAGTTCCTTTTGGAAATTTTTGATGCGCTACTAAAGCGGTAGTGAAGTGTCCTGCTAACATAATTTTTAGAATTTGATATTATTTTATATTTTTACTTTAAAAATTAAAGCAAATATACGAATTACTTTAAAAATTAAAGTAATAATTATGAAAATTATGATAAAAAAATTTCGTTCTACCTGTCTTATTGCGTCTGCATTAGATTTAATAGGAGATAAATGGTCCTTGCTCCTTATTAGAGATATGCTGTTAGATAAAAAGAAAACCTTTAAAGAGTTGGCTGCATCCGAAGAAGGGATAGCCACTAATTTGTTATCAACACGATTAAAATTATTGGAATCTTTGGAGGTAATTACCAAAAGAAAACTACCTACTAATAAAAAAGAAAATATTTATTTGCTAACGGATAAAGGGATGGATTTAGCGCCAATCATTCTGGAAATTGTTGTTTGGAGTGATAAATATGTAAGAGCTTATAATACAGAAATGAATGCTTACGAAAATGCTAATTTGGACAAATCACAATATATGGAGACTGTTCAAAAGGAGTATCGGACATTCGTTCATCAAATTATAGGTTAAGATTATGGGAATGTTGAAAATAAGCAGTTATTGAAATGTCCATTTCGGAGGAATATGCGGCTATTGGGCATCATCGTTACTTGTCTTTGGAGTATGGGGGATTGATTGCTACGTAGACGATGGGGTGAATAATGGTTTGATGGCTTGACTGTTTGATGGTTGACGTAAATGATGCGAACCATCAAACCATCAACAAAGAAATTAAAACTTGTCAAAGCTTTGCGTAGTAAATTAATAGAAAATTAGTAGCTTACGGTATTACACGAACATTCCCTAATACCAAAACCTAAACTACTATGGAAAAATACATAAAACAACTAGTCACAGACATCCAAAACGCTCACCGCCAACTCACTAAAGCAGAAATAGAAAAAGCAGAAACCTTCGAACAACACATAGAAGAAGTAGAACGATTTATTGCAGGAGAAGAAGACCTTATCCAACAATCCTTTGGCTATCATTGTAGCTTAAATAAGGAACAGTTTCCACCACCTAAGCGATTGACTTCCGAGCAAATGAATAGGATTTGCGATGCCTTTGAAAAGCTATTGTTTACTTGGAACACCCGTGCAGATTTTCCAGATGAATTACCTATCGAGATGGCTTATGAAACATTGGTTTCTATATTGGACCGAAAATTTATTACGCCTACTTCAGGGTGGGTTACCTTAGAATTTTGTGATTTGGAACCTGAAGAATGCAGGTTTAAGGAGCATTGTACTTGTAAGGAACTGTTTGCAGAAATGGAGGAAGAAGAACGGCAAATAGAAATACAAGTACAACATTTATTGAAATTATTAGAAAAAGCCTTAAATAAAATGTTGTTAGGGGCATCGTTTACGGCTATACATCGGCTG
>JBGCFJ010000518.1:0-4650 GCA_045106885.1 Saprospiraceae bacterium | reverse complement strand
TGTGCCAGATTACGCAGTTATTTTTTCTTCTAAGGGCGCTTAAAAAACCGCATATAGCCAAGCTACATAAGGCTTTTTTAAGGGTTCTTAGAAGGAAATAAGAACAAGTAATATGGCTCAATTTATTCCTGCGTCGTCACTTATAGAAATTGATGCTTATAAATAGATAGTCAGATTAAAAATTGATATTACAAAAAATGTCAAGTCAAAATCTAAATCCGTTGGGAAATTATCAGTTTAGTAGCTGACGCTCTAAACAAGAAGAGGATATATTTCTATTATTGAACGTTGATGAATTACCTAAAGGGATGTTTTTTTTAACCGTGGCGTATGAACGATTCCAAAAAGTAGAAACCTTTAAATTTAGCAATTATTGAATATCTTCTGACCGCAACCCCAATTCTTGCGTAATTTTTTCTTCCATAGGACGAGCCATCACTAACATAATAATCATAAAAACAGCGGCATAAAATAAAAGCGGGTCGCCATTCAAAAAATGTAAAATGAGACAAGTTAAAGCAGGCCCTTCTAAGAAGGCAAGATTCATGATAAATGCTTCTCTGTATTGGCTTAGTCGGTCCATCACGGATAATTGTTCTTTTTTGATGGCTTCTACTTTTTTGTTATAAATGATATTGCCAAAAACAAGACTAGATATGGCTAAGCTAATACCAACGATGGCGAATAAATAATCTCCTTCTGAACGGTTTTCAATACCGAGAATAAATTTGAATATAATTAATATCAGGACAACGCCCATCAACATAGCGCCATGAAGGATTTGAATGGAACGGAAGAATTCTTTGAAATTGGTGAATTGTTGTTGCATGATGGATTGAGTTGTTTTATAGGCACAAGATAATAAAAAAGGAGACAACGATAAGCTATCTCCTTTTTATTATATACTTGTGTATGATTACTCAGGCTGGAAGTCTAAGCTACGGTTGTTCTTAAACCGCCTCCTCCGCATATTCCTCAATACTAGGACAAGTACAAATCAAGTTCCTATCCCCATAGCCATTATCAACTCTAGCCACAGAAGACCAGAATTTAGCACGTTCCCTTAAGTAGGGGAGTGGATAAGCTGCTTTTTCTCTAGAATAAGGAAAGTTCCAATTATTAGCCGTTAACTGGGCTAAAGTATGTGGCGCATTATGCAACACATTTTCTTTGACATCCGCAGCACCAGTGGCAATTTCGTCAATCTCTGCTTTGATTTGTACCATAGCAGCACAGAAACGGTCTAATTCTGGTAAATCTTCACTTTCTGTAGGTTCAATCATCACCGTGCCTGCAACAGGGAAAGAGAGAGTAGGGGCGTGGAAGCCATAATCCATCAATCTTTTGGCGACATCTTCTGCAGTGACTAGATTTTTGAAAGGACGCAAATCCAAAATTAATTCGTGTGCTGCTCGACCATGTTCTCCTGTAAATAAGACTTGGTAATCGTTTTCTAAACGCGCCTTGATATAATTGGCATTTAAAATAGCATATTTTGTCGCATCCGTTACGCCATCGTAACCCAGCATTTTGATATATCCATAAGAGATTAATAAAATGCTCGCACTACCAAAAGGGGCAGCAGATACCGCAGGAATGCCTTTTTTACCACCAGTTTTTACCAAAGTATGTTTCGGTAAAAATGGAGCTAAACTTTCATTCACACAAATTGGTCCCATGCCTGGGCCACCACCTCCATGAGGAATGGCAAAAGTTTTGTGTAAATTTAAGTGGCAGACATCTGCGCCAATCATGCCTGGATTGGTCAAGCCAACTTGGGCATTCATATTCGCTCCGTCCATATATACCTTACCACCATTATCGTGGATAATTTGGCAAATTTCTCTAATTTCTGTTTCAAATACGCCATGTGTCGATGGATAAGTGACCATCAAAGCCGCTAAATTATCTTTATGTTTATCTGCTTTTGCTCTTAAATCAGCTAAGTCAATATTTCCTTGTTCATCACATTTAGTCACCACTACTTTCATTCCCGCCATGACTGCACTTGCAGGATTTGTACCATGCGCAGAAGAAGGAATTAAAGCAATATTTCTATGCTTGTCGCCATTCGCTAAATGATAAGCTCGGATGGTCATCAAACCAGCATATTCTCCTTGTGCACCAGAATTAGGCTGTAAAGAACAAGCAGCAAAACCTGTACATTCACATAAATAAGCTTCTAGTTCTTCAAAGATTTGCTGATACCCTTTAACTTGATTGGCAGGGGCATAAGGATGAATATTGGCAAATTCAGGCCAGCTAACAGGAATTAATTCTGCCGCCGCATTCAATTTCATCGTACAAGAACCCAAAGCAATCATCGAGTGCGTCAAGGATAAATCTTTGTTTTCCAGCGATTTGATATAGCGCATCATTTGCGACTCAGACCGATAAGAATTAAAAACTTCATGGGTTAAGAACGAACTACTTCGTGCTAAATTTGCTGGAATCTTAGATTCGGCCATTTCCAAGCCCATCATCATAGGGCTTTGGTTTTTAGCTTTCGCAAAAATGCCGACGATGGTTTGCAACGTTTCATTGCTAATCGTCTCGTCTAAGTTTATTTGAATTGTGTTATCTGCTCCATAGTAGAAGTTTATTTTTTGAGCAACGGCTAGTCGCTTAATGGTTCGTTTAGTAGTGGTGTCAACAGCAATAGATAAAGTATCAAAATAATGCTCATTATTTTGCTGATAGCCCATTGACGTTAAATAGGCTTCCAACATCATCGTCGCTTGATGTGTTCGTTGAGCAATGGCTTTGATACCATCCGCACCATGATAAACGGCATACATTCCTGCCATAATTGCCAATAATGCTTGGGCGGTACATATATTAGAGGTTGCTTTTTCTCTTTTAATATGTTGCTCTCTCGTCTGCAAAGCCATTCGAAGTGCTCGATTGCCTAATCGGTCAATAGAAACCCCAATAATTCTACCCGGTAATTGTCTTTTGAAAGTCTCCTTTGTAGCAAAATAAGCGGCATGAGGCCCACCATAACCCATCGGTACACCGAATCGTTGGGTATTTCCTACCACTGCATCTGCGCCCCATTCTCCAGGAGGGGTCAATAAACTTAAACTTAATAAGTCCGCTGCTACGGTTAAATAAATGCCTTGTGCTTTTATCTTTTCAGAAAAGGCTATATAATCTTCTACTGCACCTGTTTTGGTAGGATATTGCAATAAGACCCCAAACGTTTTATCTGTTGCCTCAAAAGTTTGCCAATCTCCTCTAATAATTTTGATATTAAGCGGCGCTGACCTTGTCATTAAAATATCAACGGTTTGTGGCAAAACTCCATCTTCCACAAAAAACTGATTAATCGCTTCCCCTTTGTTTCGTTTATTCTTTAGGCTATAAAACATCGCCATTGCTTCCGCTGCTGCTGTTCCTTCATCTAATAAAGAGGCATTGGCAATTGGCATGCCCGTTAAATCACTAACGGTTGTTTGGAAATTTAATAAAGCTTCTAAACGACCTTGAGCAATCTCTGCTTGGTAGGGCGTATATTGGGTATACCATCCTGGGTTTTGGAAAACATTTCGGAGGATAACCGCAGGCGTAATCGTTCCATGATAGCCCATGCCAATAAAAGATTGGAAAACCTTATTTTTGGCAGCTATTTTTTTCAGTGCTTGTAAGTATTCATATTCAGAGAGTGCTTCTGGTAAGTCTAATTCACGATTAATACGAATAGCCGAAGGAACGGTTTCTTCAATCAATTGGTCAAGCGAATCTGCTTTTACAACGGATAACATCTTAGCTAAATCAGCTTGGCCGATGCCAATGTGCCGCTTAACAAATTGGTCATAATACTGCATAGGACGGTTAGGTTTAATTAGTTATTTATTGGAAGATGACAACATCTTTCAATAAATAGGGATTTCAAAAATTAAATGAAATTATTTAGCTTATGCAAGTCGGCGTAAAATTACAAATTTTCTTTAATTATAAAGGCTTTAATTTGTCAGTAATTATCGGATAATAGATAATCAGCTAAAAAATCAATACTATAAAAAATGATACGTCAATATTTAAATCCATTGGGATTTAAAGAAATATATCCCCAGCGGATTTAATGCCCCAACGGATAATTATCAGTTTTTAATCTGACGCACTAAAGAGTTATCTCTTCTTTTGTGATTGATTGAATCGCCTGAATCACTTTAAAATATTCGGTAATATTCTTACAAAGTTACCTTATTTATAAACTTCTAGGTCTAACAAATTAAAATTAATTAAATAATTCCAGTTGCGGACAATCGGTAGTAAAGCCTTCAGGCTTTCCTGTCCAAGGCCTTTAGGCCTGCTCATTTAGATAAACCCGACCTAAAGGTCGGTGACGGGAAAATCTAAAGGCTTTACTACCAGTTTTTTCTTACCCTCCGCAACTTGGATTAACTACTAAAGCACAAAAAAATGGTTGCTATCAACGAATCCTACCAATTACCATGCGATGCAATATTACCAAACCGAATGGCAAAAGCTGTCCTTCTGACCTCTATGGTACTGGCTTCGCCAGGTTAGGGGTTTGGCAAAAAATAACCTACGCAACAATACTATATGTTTTAAAAAAATAATTCGTGGGGCTGGATAATTCGTGGGGGAATTTCGTTACTAATTTCCCCCACGAATTATCCAACC
>JBGCFJ010000517.1:0-13195 GCA_045106885.1 Saprospiraceae bacterium | reverse complement strand
TTTTTTTGAAGACCCTGTTGGTAATATTTGGTATACAACGACTACCGAAACAGGTATTTTGAAAATAGAAGATACTGGACTTTCTAAATCTATCAGTAAAGTTGTTTATCCTGTAATTCACACTAAAATGGTTAAAGGGTTTGAGTTTATTTATCCTTACGATGCTGATAATGTTTTTATTGGGACAGAAAAAGGCTTTATTCATTTTAACCCTTCTAAAGATAATAAGCCTAATAAGAATGATTTTTTTACGAATATCGTCCAAGTAGAAACCATGTATAATAATAGAGATAGTACTTTATTACATGGGCAATATCGAAGCACTAAGAGTTCGGCAGCGACTATTTTTCCCAATGAATTGAATGCTTTTCGATTCAATTATACCAGTCCTAATTTTCCAACAGTAGAAAAGCGATATTATCGCACAAAATTGGAAGGGTTTGATGCACAATGGTCTAATTGGAATGAACAAACAGCGAAGGAATATACTAATTTAGGTGCGGGAGATTATTGTTTTTTGGTACAAGCCAAATCTAGTGAAACTCAAGAAAGTCGAATTGCGAGTTATCAATTTAGTATAAAACCACCTTGGTATGCTTCTACTTTAGCGATTATTACTTATTCGTTACTAGGTTTAGTAGCCTTATTGGGATTAATCTTTGTTCCGAAAAATCGTTTTCAACGGGAGTTAGCGGTTATGGAATCAGAAAAAGCAAATTTAGCATCTCAACAAGCCATTAAAGAAAAAGAGCATCAGGAAAGAGTTATTCAGAATGAACAAAAAATTAATGCTTTAAAACATGAAAATTTAGAAACAGAAGTAGCTCATAAAAACAAAGAATTAGCTTTAACGACCATGCATTTAGTGCAGCGCAATGAATTGATACTGAAATTGCAAGAACCTTTAACGCAAATTCTCCGAAAAACGACTAATAAAACGGCTATTACCGAAATTAAACGCATTAATAAGCTTTTGAAAGAAAATGCTAAAATGGAAGACGCTTGGAGCCAATTTGCCAATCATTTTGACCAAGTCCATGTCGATTTTTTACAACGAATTAGAGCGCAATATCCGCAATTAACTGCCAATGACAGAAAATTATGTGCTTATCTCCGAATGAATTTAACGACTAAAGAAATAGCGCCATTGATGAGTATTTCTATTCGTGGAGTAGAAGTGGGAAGGTATCGCTTACGCAAAAAAATAGGATTAGATAGTACCGTTAATTTAACGGAGTTTATGTTGTCTATTTGATGGTTTAGATGGTAAATTCTAAATGAGTAAATGTGAAAATGACTAGATGAATAAATGGGGATCATTTAACCTGATTTTTCGATAAAATGACTGATTTTTGGGGTATATTTAATCATTTATTCATTTTCACATTTACTCATTTAAAAATACACCAAACAATCTGGATTTAATTCATTTAACCAAGTTGGTTGTTTTAATTTTTCATTCCACCTCAAATCTAGCCTTTCCAAATTGGGTAGTGCTAAAAATTCAATAGGTAATTCCGTTATATTATTCCCCCTTAAATCTATGCTGCGTAATTGGTGTAAATTGGATATTTCTTTCGGGATATATTGGATATTATTATTCCTTAATTTGAGTTCCCTAATTTCTTTAATGCCTACTGGCAAGCTTGTAATTTGATTGTTTTCGAGGTTTAATACCCGCAATTTTGGATGATTACAGATTCCTTTAGGCAATGTTTGTAGCTTATTATCTTGGAGATGTAATTCTTTTAAATTGACCAAATCCCCTAAAGTGTCTGGTAGACTTTCTAACTGATTATCTTCTAATTTTAACTCGACTAGTTGCTGCAACAAGCCAATACTATTAGGTATTGTTTTAAGCCGATTCATGCTACTATTCAAATACTTTAATTTTGTCAATTGACCTATAGATTCAGGTAGTTGCTCAAATTTATTATGGTGTAAATAAAGATAAGTATCCAAAGCCGTCAAGTTCCCAATTTCCTCTGGGAGCATACGGATTTGATTATGCCCTATATCCAACATTTTTAACCGAATTAACTGACCAATTTTAGGAGATAGTTATGTAAGCTGATTCATAGAAATATTCAATACCTCAAGCCCTTTTTCTCTCCATAATTCAGTTGGTATAGTAACTATTTTATTATTAAAGACAGACAATTCCCTTACCCCAATTGGTATTTTGGGAAACATTGATAATGCTTGACTATTTTTGATTAATTTCATGTTGATAAAAGGGTTTTCTTATAAAAATGGAATAAGCTGTTTTTAAACCATGACCTGTTCCGAAAGGCGGGAAAAGAGTCAAAAGTACACAAAAGGAATTCATAAAAATTAATTTTTCTCTTTTTACCTGACGTTCTATAGTTGTTTCTCGAATTCATCTTTCATCGTTTATCATTCATTGTTAAGAGGCTTTTTTTTATACAAATGAAAATAGTACCAAGCAGCAATTCCCCCAATAAAAGAAAATAGGGCCAACATTAAGAATACTTGTTGGTGACCGACTGCCCCAGGCGAATTGTCTAATAAATAACCTATTGCAGGCCCTGCGAATATATCAGGCGTATAGCCCACAACAGAAATAAGTCCAACTGCTGTTCCTGTCAGAATTATTGGTATCTGTCCACGTTCCATCACAGCATAATACAGCGAACGAGCGGCATAAACACCCGTAGATACGATTAAAATGGAGAGAAAAAATAAAAGCGTGGTTGAATGGGAAATGATGCCCGTAGCAAACAATAAAGCGCCAAAAAAAGAAATGACAAAGCTAATAATTAACCAAAAGGTAGTTTGGGTACGGTCTGCCAATATGCCGATTAATACTCCAATAACAGGTCGAACAAATAATAATAAAGTGCCAATTTGTGCGGATTCGACTTGGTCATAAAGCATTACGTCTTGGGCATAAAGCGAAAATATATCAGTGATTTTGTACCCCACATAAGCACATAAAATAATCAGCATTAATAACCAAACCGAAGGCAATCGTAAGACTTCTTTTATTTGAGATAAGGTAATTTTTTCTAAAATGATTTCTTTTTCTAGAGTCTTATCCATTTTCATAAAGAACCATACCAATAGCCCAACTAAAGCAACAATTCCAGTAGCTACGAGAATCACATACTTAAAAGCAGCTCTACTTTCAGAAGGTGTCGCTTCGGAAATTTGAGTGGTCAGGAATAACGAAAAGATGAAAATACCAATTGTGCCAATTAACGCACCGACTAAGCCTCGTCCACCATCCAAAAAACCAAATGCCTTGCCTTGGGACGTCGCCCCTCCCCAAACACGAGTCGCCTTAATCATTGGTGACCAGCATAAAAAAATGGTGGTAAATCCCCAATAACCATATAATATTTTCAAGACGGTATAACTAGGAAAAGTAGCATAAACCAATCCACCTACGGCAGTGGTCCATAAGGCTACTGCAATCAATTTTCTTGGTGGGAATTTATCTGCAAAAGGCCCTCCAAAAAGATAGGACAACAAAGCAACGATTCCATAGATAGAAAAGCATAAGCCCAATTGCACATTATCTAGATTAAATGTCTCTAAAACAGTCGGTCTAAAAACGCGAGAAAGTACAAACGGAATGATAAAGATTGCTTCCCCTGCTAAAATAAGTAATAGGAGGAAGTGCCAAGGGGCTTTTTTTTGCTGCATGGAGTTTCGTTATTTAAAAGTGTATGGTTTCAAAACTTAAGAACAGCAATGGAAATAACTGCATCAGTAAAGCTATTATAAAAAGCGAGTATAGCAAAATGTAGTAGTAAAAAGATAGTAATTAGCCCTTAAATTAGACCTGTAGTAGTTTAGTTGTAGTGGAATAAACACTTTTCTCGAAGGTAGCGAATTATCTTGCGCAGACTAGTTAACTCAAATTGTGAAGCATTGGATAAGCTGGTAGCAAAGCCTTTAGGCTTTTCTGTCCAAGGCCTTTAGGCCTGTATGTTTATGAAAATCCGACCTAAAGGTCGGGGACGGGAAAGCCTAAAGGCTTTACTACCAGTGCTTCATTGATTTTAACTAAAAAAATTTACTTACCTGTAAAATCGCAACTATGCTCAATACAAAAAAAACATTTACTAAAGCACTATTTATTTTTCTCTGCCTTATTTGCCCTTTCTTCATTTTTGCACAAATCACAACCGTTGGCAATGGAAGTTATACCAATACCTATCCTGGTGCAGATGTAGCAGGCAGAAACGGCTTTCCCTCAGGTACCCCTCAATTAAGTGGCAATGCACTAGGAAAACCTGTACCCACAAATGATTGGTGGTCGAAATTGGTCAAAGAAAACCATGCGGATAATTTATTTAATTATCCAATGACCTTAAAAACGACAAATACAGGCTTAATCGTTACCTATATTCCTTGGGGAGTAATTGGTGATTCTGCCCCTATCGAAGTTGGACTTTCTGGTTTGAGTACCAATAAAGCAACGGTATCGGATTATTCAGATTGGACGGTGACGATGAATTGGAAAGATGCCACCCACGAATTACAAGCGACTGCGGGCATTGGCATGCCTTTTTTGTATTTCCAAAAGGACAACAATGATGTAGTGGAAATTAAAGTTAATTCTGGAACAGCAACGGTGTCCAACGAATTATTAATGATAGCAGATGCAACTAGCGGTGCAGACTTTGTGTTTTATGCACCCGTCGGTAGTACTTGGTCGCAATCTGGAAGTGTTTATACCTCTACTTTGAATGGAAAAGATTACTGGTCGATGGCAATGTTGCCACAGAGTACATCGAGTGTTAGTACAACAGCCCAAGCGTACAAAAAATATGCTTATGTTTTTCCAACTAATACGACGACGACTTGGACTTATAACGAAAGTACTTCAGTGATGAAAACGGATTTTTTAGTGGAAACGAACATCAAAGAAGGAACGGAAACTAATGTTTTATTAGGCTTATTACCGCATCAATGGAGCAATTTAACGGCTAGTTCGCCAACGCCTAATGGCACTAGTTATAGCACTGTTCGAGGAGAACTTAAAACCTTGGATGGGAATACGTTTAGTGTAGAAAATACCTTCAAAGGCATCTTACCAACCTTACCTTATTTGGATAATTATAGTAATGGATTTAGCCCTGCTGATTTGGCTAGTAAAATCGCACAATTAGAAAATGATGGTTTGGCGGCTTGGACAGATTCTTATAATGAAGGGCAAGTGATGAATAGATTGATTCAAACGGCACGTATTGCGGACGAAATGGGGAATACTACAGCGAGAGATAAAATGGTGGCGACGGTGAAAGAACGGTTGGAAGATTGGTTGATGTATCAATCGGGAGAAGTGGCGTTTTTATTTTATTATAATAATGATTGGTCAGCACTATTAGGCTACCCTGCTGGTCATGGGCAAGATAATAATATAAATGACCACCATTTTCACTGGGGCTATTTTATTCATGCTGCTGCTTTTATGGAGCAATATGAACCTGGTTGGTCGAATCAATGGGGAGATATGGTCAATTTATTAGTGCAAGATGCAGCTTCTGATAATAGAAATGATACCCAATTTCCTTTTTTGAGAAATTTTAGCCCTTATGCGGGACATTGTTGGGCCAATGGTTTTGCGACTTTTCCACAGGGAAATGACCAAGAATCTACTTCAGAAAGTATGCAATTCAATTCGTCTTTAATTCATTGGGGAACGATTACAGGGAATGATGCTATTCGAGATTTAGGTATTTATTTATATACGACAGAACAGACGGCAGTAGAGGAATATTGGTTTGATGTACATAATCGAAATTTTTCAGCAAATCAGCAATATAGTTTAGTTTCCAGAGTCTGGGGAAACTCTTATGATAATGGTACTTTTTTTACCGCAGATATTGCAGCATCTTATGGTATTGAAATCTATCCAATTCATGGGGGTTCGCTATATTTAGGACATAATCTCTCCTATGCACAATCGCTTTGGTCAGAAATGTCTGCTAATACAGGTGTGTTAAGTAACGAAGCTAATGTACATTTATGGCATGATACTTATTGGAAATATTTGGCATTCATTGACCCACAAGCAGCTATTGATTTATATGATTCTTATCCAGACCGTTCCTTGAAATTTGGTATTTCTGATGCCCAAACTTATCACTGGTTACATGCCATGAATGCATTAGGTACCGTTAATTCCAATATAACAGCAGATTATCCAATTGCTGCTTCTTTTACGGATGATGGCGTGATTACTTATGTAGCACATAACTATTCTAATGCGACTATTACGGTCACTTTTTCCGACGGATATACGCTTGATGTGCCAGCAAATCAAATGGTGACCAGTAGGGATGTCGATGTATCGGGTGTTATTGCTTCCGATTTTACTCAAGCTTACCCAAATGGAAGTGTCAATTTGACGGCTACTGTCTCAGGAAGTGGCGTTACCAAAGTAGAATTTTTTGATGGAAATACCTTAATAGGAACAGATACGGATGCACCTTATGAAATCAAAGCGGCTAATTTGACTTTGGGTTTGCATGGAATGTATGCCAAAATTTTTCAAAGTGATGAATTTAATACTACGAATATTATTACGGTTCAAGTGGGCGAACAAGTGCCTTATTCAGGGACACCTTTTGTGATTCCTGGTACTATAGAAGGCGGAAATTATGATAAATTTGAAGGAGGAGTTGGTCAAAATATTTCGTATGTAGATGTTGACCAAAGTAATCAAGGAGATTATCGAACGGATGAATACGTAGATGCTGTTTTAGATGATACCGAAGGACCAAACGTCGGTTGGATTGGTGCTGGAGAATGGTTGGAATATAGTATAGATGTCCAAACGGCAGGTTTATATGATGTAACGGTGCGTTATGCTTCTGGAAATGCCAATGGTGGTGGTCCTTTTCATTTTGAAATAGATGGCAATATCATTAGCCCCGCTATAAATTGTTCCACTACAGGTGACTGGGCTGCTTGGACGAACAAAGTGGTTAATAATGTCGCTTTAACTCAAGGAGAACATGTCCTTAGATTAGTTGTAACTAATGGTGAATTTAATTTAGGGCGAATGACTTTTGCTTATGCTAGTGCATTAGGTTATGTGCCACCAGTTGCCGATGCAGGAGAAAATAAAGTGGTTATTTTACCTGCAACGACGACTACTTTAGATGGTTCTGGTAGTAATGACCCACAAGGAGAAACCATCACCTATAATTGGGAACAAATCTATGGACCATCCATTATCAATTTTAATGATAATACGGCTGAATCTCCTACTATTTCTAATTTAGAAGCGGGTATTTATAAATGCAAACTAACCGTTAGTGATGGCACTTATACGGCTAGTAGTTTTGTATTAATTGTTGTTCAAGAAACAGCTAATACGATTCCAATAATAAATCTGACAGCACCCAATGAAAATGCCTCATTCTCTGAAGGTTCGGATATAACTATTACCGCTACTGCGAGTGATTTAGATGGCACTATTGCTTTGGTAGAATTTTATGATGGTGCCACTAAAATAGGGGAGGATGCTACTGAACCATATAGTTTTATTTGGACTGGTGCAAGTGTCGGCGCACACCAACTCAAAGCTATTGCTACAGATGATGGAGGCGCACAAGGTACTTCTCAAACAAGGAATATAACAGTTAACGAAGTAAGGGCTTGTACCGAATCTGATAATGAAGCCCAACAAGGTGCTTTTTCCACGGGTTATAAAGCCACCTTTGAAACAGTAGGAACGAGTGTGACGATGACTTTTGAATTATTAGATACGGATAAAGCGGGAGTAGTGGCGTATTTATGGAAACAAGACCCTTTTGGCGAAGTTCAAATGGACCATGTGGAAGGCTTGAAATTTTCAAAAAACGTTGGCGGATTAACTCCTGGTGCTACTATTAATTATGCTTGTAAATTTGCTTTTGCGGGTGGATTAGCAGTGACTAAATACATTAGTTATCAAGTAGGAGATGATTGTTCTGGTGGTAGTAATGATACAGAAGCACCGACTAATTTCACTGCAACTATAGGCGAAATTACAGCAACTTCCGTCGAATTATTGTTAAATGGAACAGATGATTCTGGTACGGTCATTTACAACGCTGCTTATGGAACTAATTCGAGTTCTGCCTCTGGAACATCTGGTGCGCAAAAATCATTAGTGATTGCTGGTTTATCCCCTGAAACGCCTTATACCTTTAATGTAACTGCTAGTGATTTAACGGGGAATAATGCAGCTAATAATCCCATAATTTTAAATGCAACGACCATAGCAGATGCTAGTAATGCCTGTTCAGGAACAAGTGCTGATTCCCAACAAGGCGCATTTTCGACGGGTTATAATTATAGTTTTGCAACGAATGGAACGTCAGTAACTTTCACTTTTGAATTACTAGATACGGATAGGAGTGGAGTAGTGGCTTATTTATGGAAACAGTCTCCTTTTGGAGAAGTGCAAATGGATAATGTTTCTGGACTCATTTTTTCTAAAACGGTAACTGGACTCCCGTCAGGTTCAACGGTCAGTTATGGCTGTAAATTTGCTTTTGCTGGTGGTTTAGCGGTCACCAAATACTTTAATTATGAAGTTGGGGATGATTGCGCCCCTGTCAATACAGATTGCATTCCAACTGGAACTATCTGTTTGGATGCTACTTATCCAGCTAATTATGATAATACTGAAATGCCTATCCAAAGTGACTTGATTGAGAATTGCGAGAATACAACGATTGAAAGCGGTGCAAAAATGGAATTGGCTGCCAAGTCTAGTATTACCTTAAAAGCTGGTTTTCATGCTAAAGAGGGTAGTGCGTTTCATGCTACAATTAGCACTAAAGAATATTGTGTCGATAACCTACAAGAAATAGACCTAGCAACAGTCCAAAATAAAACAACTTTAGAGCAACCTTGGAAGAATAATATAGGCGATGGATTTGAATTAAAAGTATACCCTAATCCAGCAACTAAGCACATTACGATAACTTCCAAAACTACCACTAAAATAAAATCAATTACCATCTATAATTTGTATGGACAACAAGTATTTTCTAGTAATCAAGATTTGTCAACAGAGCGCATTGATTTAAATCTAGACTTACCAATAGGCACTTATTTAATACAAGGGGTAGATGAAAATAATAATCGAAGTATTAAAAAAATAATTGTACAAGACTAATTGTGGATAAAGACTTTTTATAAGGAATGTTCAATTAATTTTAATGCGACATTTTGAAATGCGCCCAAAAATTGATAATTATCTGTTGCCTTCATTCATCCGTTGGTCTATTTTCTACCCACGGATGAATGAAGGCAACGGATTTGACGAACTAGAGAAGCGTTTAAATATTTTTTAATATCAATCTTTTAGCTGACGCGCTAAAAAATTAAGATGCTGAATAGTAAAGATTTTTTATACAAATATCCGTGATGCCCCCATCCGTGATAAAAAAAACACCTATTAACCGACATCGAACTTACCTAGACCAACCATCAAGTTTTATTTTTCCCTATTTTTGTTCTTTATAAAATTTAGATAATTCCAATTTGCAACTAATTGACCAAATTTTTCCCATTAAAGAAAGTCTGAAAGGTTACTCCAAATCTATTTTTAGAAAGGACTTTATTGCTGGATTGACAGTGACTATCATGTTAGTGCCCCAAGGTATGGCTTATGCTCTATTGACTGGCGTACCACCTATTTACGGACTGTATAGTAGCTTAATCCCTTTGTTCTTATATGCTATTTTGGGTACTTCTAGGCAAATGTCTATTGGACCAGTGGCTATTTCGGCTTTGTTGGTTTTGGGTGGAGTTAGTGAATTAGCTACACCTGAAACGCCTGAATATATTAGTTTAGTGATTACTGTCGGATTGTTAGTGGGACTTGCTCAAATGCTATTAGGGCTTTTAAGATTGGGTTTTTTAGTTAATTTTTTATCGCATCCTGTCATTATTGGCTTCACTTCTGCTGCGGCTATTATTATTGCGATTAGCCAGCTGAAAGATGTATTGGGGTTTCCAATTCCGAGAGAATTAAGTACGACTGGAGCTTTGCAGTATGCTTTTCAGCATATTGGAGAAACGAACATGATTGCGGTGGCCCTTTGTATAGGGGCAATAGCCTTAATGTTTATTCTTAAAGCCATCAATAAAAATATCCCAGGAGCTTTAATTGTTGTTGTATTGGGCGTTTTATTAAGTTGGGGATTAGATTTAAGTCAATATGGTTTAAATATTATAGCTGGTGTACCAGAAGGATTGCCTATTTTCCAATTACCTGATATGGGCTGGGAAAATATACAATTACTAGGCGAAACAACCTTAACAGTTACGATTATTTGTATTGTAGAAAGTCTAGCGATAGCAAAAGTTTTAGAAGCGAAACATCAAGATTATACTATTCGACCAGACCAAGAATTATTTGCTTTAGGAATTTCTAAAATAGGCGGTGCCTTCTTTCAATCTATACCTACATCTGGTAGTTTCAGTCGCTCTGCTATTAATAATGAAGCTGGCGCAAAAACAACTGTTGCTTCTATTATTACTGTATTTTTAATTGCTTTAACTTTACTTTTTTTAACCCCTTTGTTTTACTATTTACCAAGAGCTATTTTAGCGGCAATTATTATGCTAGCGGTTAAAAGTTTATTTGATTTAAAAGAAGGGATTTATTTATGGCATACCCATAAAGAGGACTTTTGGATGATGTTGATTACCTTTATTGTGACGCTAATAGTGAGTATTCCTGTGGGAATTTTTACAGGAGTATTATTATCTATTGGCGCTATTTTATACCATAGTACGCATCCACATATTGCTGTTTTGGGAAAAATTGAAGGAACGAATCATTACCGAAATGTTAAGCGTTTTGACGATGCGATTGAATTGGATAATAAAATAATCATGCGTTTTGATGACCAACTTTATTTTGCCAATGCTAGTTTCTTTAAAGATTCCTTAAAGGAAATTGTACAAAATGCGAATCGACCCATTCGATATTTTTATTTGGATGCTTCTGATATTCACAAAATGGATAGTAGTGGATTACATGCTTTAGAAGAAATTTATAGTTATTTAAAACAACAAAACATTATTTTATGCATTTGTAATGCCCGAGGTCCTATAAGAGATATGTTGTTTAAATCGGGTTTAATGGAAACTATTGGTAAAGAAAATCAGTTTCTTAATGTTCACACCGCATATTTATTTCATTCACAAGGAGCAGATGGTCAAAGAATACCATCCGAAGCAGAAGATGCGGTACAGACGGATTTTGATTAATTTAAAATTTAAAATTGAAAACCACCTTCTTTCCTATATTAAAAAGCCTCAAAAATTATGCTATTCCCACTTTTAATAGGGATTTAATAGCAGGATTAACTGTTGGTGTTATGCTCGTTCCGCAAGGAATGGCGTATGCATTACTAGCAGGAATGCCCCCTATATATGGATTATACGCAAGTTTAGTGCCCTTATTTTTATATGCTTTTTTAGGTAGTTCTCGACATTTAGCTATTGGTCCTGTTGCGGTTTCTTCATTACTAGTTTTTGGTGGAGTTAGCCAATTAGCAGAACCTCAATCGGCTGAATATATCAGTTTAGTTATTACAGCGGGGCTATTGATTGGTTTAATGGAAATTACGCTAAGTTTTTTAAAATTAGGGTTTCTAGTTAACTTTTTATCACACCCAGTAATTGCAGGATTTACTTCAGCCGCAGCGGTGATTATTGGAATTAGTCAACTAAAAGATTTATTAGGATTTGCGATTCCTAATTTCCCACATCCAATGGAAAAATTAGCTTATGCGTTGAGTCATTTAGAGCAAATTAATTGGACGAGCTTTATGCTTTGTATAGGAACGATTGGGTTAATTTATGCCTTGCGCCGTTTAAGTCGAAGTTTACCAGGCGGGTTAATTGTGGTGGTTTTAGGCACTTTTTTGAGCTGGTATTGCGATTTGGAGGCTTCGGGCTTAGCGATAGTGGGCGCAGTGCCAGAAGGCTTACCTGTTTTTCAAATGCCTTCCTTAGAATTAACGACTATTGAAAAATTAATTCCTACCGTTTTAACCGTGACTATCATTGGTCTGGTAGAAAGTTTGAGTATCGCTAAAGTAATTGGTGCGAAACACCAAAATTATGTGGTACAACCGAATCAAGAATTATTAGCCTTAGGCATTGCCAAAATAGGGGGCGCATTTTTCCAATCCATGCCTACTTCTGGTAGTTTTACGAGGTCAGCGATTAATAATGATGCTGGGGCAAAGACAACGATTGCTTCTATTGTTACCGCTCTTTTAGTTGGAATAACGCTTATCTTTTTAACGCCACTTTTTTATTATTTACCAATGGCTGTTTTAGCAGGTATCATTTTATTAGCCGTTAAAAGTTTATTCGATTTAGAAGAAGCGATTCATTTATGGCAGATACATCGGCTCGATTTTTTGATGATGTTGACTACTTTTGTGGTCACTTTAGCCGTAAATATTCCTACTGGAATTTTAACAGGTGTTTTACTATCGGCAGGGGCTTCTTTATACCGTAGTTCTAAACCACATATTGCGCTTTTAGGAAATATTCCAAACACAACTCACTACCGAAATATAGAACGATTTCCAAATGCCCAAGAATTAACACATAAATTAATCTTTCGTTTTGATGACCAATTATATTTTGCCAATGCCAGTTTTTTTAAAGATACGGTGCGTCGCTTACTAAAAGAAGCAGGCAGACCCATTCAATATTTTTATTTGGATGCGACGAATATTCACGATATAGACAGTAGTGGCTTGCATGCTTTAAAGGAAAGTTATAATTACCTTAGAAAACGAGGTATCCAATTATGTATTTGTGGTGCAACTGGTCCTGTCAGAGATTTATTATTTAAATCTAATTTCATGGAAGAAATTGGCAAAGAAAATAACTTTGTATATGTACATACAGCGCATCTATTTCATCTAAAACAAAACGGTCAATTTCAAGAAGATTTAGAACCTGAGGATGATGCGCTACAAACTAACTTTAGTAGAAATAGACGGGTTTTGAGGTAGTTTTAAAATTATAAAAGGCTGTAAGGGATGAGGAAAATAATAACCTACCAGCCTGACGGATTCTTTTTCTTTTTAGCTGCGTTAAAATTATTCAACGTAGCTACGGCTATGCTGAATAATTTTGCCTTGCTAAAAGAAAAAATAACCTCGTCATTTCTGGTAGGTTATTTATT
>JBGCFJ010000516.1:0-7150 GCA_045106885.1 Saprospiraceae bacterium | reverse complement strand
CTGGAGAAGCCCCTAATAAAGCGGCTAAAGAACCATCCGCAGAAGCAACAATTTCTGTCCCAAACTGTAGCCGTCCACCTTCTTTTTCATCTTTTTTAATAATTTGCACTCGTTGTCCTGCAATTTTTAATTCCCAGTCTTCCATTTTAGCATCTGGATAATATGACTGTAAAAAAGCAAACCGTTCTTCTGGTGACTGAATGACTTGATTGATTAGATATTTGGTTAAACCAATATTATTAATTCCAGCCTTGAGCATCGGCCAAATATTATGCATTTCTATAGAAAATGGTAAATCAAAATAAGACCCATTTTTTAGGAATTTGGTCGAGAAACCAGCATAAGGGCCAAATAATAAACCTTGTTCTCCATCCATCCAACGGGTATCCAAATGCGGGACAGACATGGGTGGATTGCCCTTTGCTGCCTTACCGTAAACTTTTGCCCCATGTCGTTTAATCACGGCTGGGTTATTACATTTCAACCATTGACCACTAACTGGAAATCCACCATATCCTCGCCCTTCTGGAATGTCTGATTTTTCTAATAATGGCAAGGAACCACCACCAGCACCAATAAAAACAAATTTAGAGAGAACATCTACTTCTTCCCCTGAATCTAAGTCCTCCATATCTATCTTCCAAGTACCATCTTTTAAATGCGTTAAGTCTTGCACCTCATGCCCCAAATGCACTTCTACACCATCTAACTGCTCCAAATAGTGAACCATACCTCTGGTAATTGCCCCAAAATTTACATCAGTTCCAATATCCATTCGAGTGGTAGATAATTGATGTTTATGTTCCCGATTTTCCATCATCAAGGGCACCCAATCGGCAATTTGCCCATGGTCTTCCGAATAAATCATATCTTCAAAAATGGCATGCTTGGTCATTGCTTTGTATCGCTTTTTCAAAAAACGCACATTTTCGTCTCCAAACACAAAACTCATGTGTGGAATATCATTGATGAAAGATTGATTGCTGGGGAATAAATCTTCTTCATTCAAGTACGACCAAAATTGTTTGGATACTTCAAAAGAGTTCGCAATTTTCAGCGCTTTACTCAAATCTATTTTCCCGTTTTCTTTCTCTGGCGTATAATTTAATTCGCAAAAGGAAGAATGCCCTGTTCCTGCATTATTCCATGCATCCGAACTTTCAGCACCTACTTTGTCCAAACGTTCATAAATACCGATAGTCGCATCGGGCATTAATTTTTTTAATAAAATGCCTAGCGTTGCACTCATGATGCCTGCGCCAATTAAGGTTATGTCAACTTTTCTATTTATCATTGAATCGTATTTTATTGTTTGAGTGATTAGAGCTGCTAGTGGTTCTAAGGTAACCAGCAACTAGCAACCAAAATACAACTTCCCTAGCAAAAGGCCTCCAATTCTCGAATCACCTTTTTTAAACTGGTTGATTTTGTCCATAATTCTAAAAGAATGAGCAAGCGTTGATGCGTTATTTTGGATTTATTGATGGTTAATAATTCTCTGTAAAGAACTAATAATTGTTTGGTGTTTTTAACGGGAAGCGCTGGTAATTTGGCTAATAAATGGCCGATTAATTTTTCTAAAGCTTGGTTATACGTGTCAGAAATGTTGAAAAAACGGGTATAAGCTAAATCGGTAAACCGTTTGATTGGCGCAAATTCCTTACTGGTTACTTTGCCTAAAATTTGCCCCATTAAAATAGGGTCAAATTGCTGATGAGCGACTGCATTTATCCATATTTTGGCTGCGCTAAGTCGTATTTTTCTATCAATATTTATCAAGCAGAGGGCAATGAAAAAATGGCTGGCATAACTGTGTTTTTTAGGATTGGTTGGCGCTAACCAAAGCAATATTTCTTCGACTCTTTTTTTAGCCGTTCGTTCCCAAAAAGCAGGGTATTTTAAATTTTCTCCAATCAGTAAAGCAATTAAGGGTGCAGGATTATTGGGCAACATGCCTAATAATCGTTGGATATCGTTGACATTTGGACGGAAACCTTCATTTGTCCCTGGAATATATTGGTATAAGAAGTCAGGATAGTGATTTTTGTTAAGACCTCTTGGAAATTTAATCTGTATTTCTCGATGGATAAAAGTTTCTGCCGTTAATTCTAATCTTTGGGTTTTATAATTCCATTCCTCTTGATGCTGTTCTTCCCAAAAAATCATCCAATCATGTTGACCTGTAAAATAGGAAGGTGCTATTTTTAAGTTGGGAATATTGATTTTTTGTTTAAAAAGATGACTACTGTTTTTAGTGATAGCAGCGGTAATAAAAGGGAAATAGAACGGCGAAATTTCTAATTCTTTTTCGTAGTTAATTTCCTTAAAATTGTTCGGAAGCGTTGTTGAAGTATTTAATAAAAATTGAATTAAGGTTAAATATTTTCCCGTTAAACTTGTATTAGCTTGCTCCAAGGCAGTTCCTTTATTTTCAAAACAAGTTCTCGAAATAGCTAATTGTAAGTCGATAGTAGCTGGAAATTGATTTTCTTCTTGATAAATGAGTAAGCGTTCTACTAGAATTTTTGGGTCAATCCAAGTTGGTGCATGCGTTGGCGTGGACAAAAGTGGTAAGGATTGTTCTTGATTTAAATAAGCTAAAACAGTAGATAATAATCGTTTAAAAGGAGTATAAACTTGTGAAGGGTCATAAGGATTATACCATCGTTTTAAATGAGTTTCTTGTAGGTCAAAAGCAATATTTGGTTCTTTTAAATAAAACCCTTGTGCTAAATAATCATTGGCTAATTTTTGTAAAGATTGACTCTCCGTTGGGTGTCGACTAATTAATAAATCACTCCAATCTAATAAGAAAACAGCCAATAAATTATCGAGCATGCCTTGATGACTTGGTAATTCATTAAAAACTAGTTGATACGCTCTTTTGAAAAGTGGCGTTAATTGCTCAATTTTTTTTCCCTTTATTTCGGATTGAAACTGTACTAAGCCAACTAAGAACTGGTCAAAATGATAAGGCTGTTGATTGTCAAAAATGATAGCCGCTAAAGCTTCAAATTTTGAAAAAGATGAAATCGGAGGAATTTTATTTTGCTGACTTAATACTTTTATCTTCTTGGGTTTTACATATTGGTTTTCAAGTGTTGAATGGCCAATGGAAGGGTTGATGTTTTTTAATACTTGCAACGGTTTTTGGAACAAATATTTTTGATAAGGGGCAATTAAATTAGCCATTAAATCACTATGATTACTGCTATATAATTGAATGAGTTTAGCGGCTCTGTATTGAATGTTCTCCTCTCGATGTTCAAAAAATCGAATGGCAAGAGAGGGGATTTTAGCTTGATAATTCGGATGAAATTCACCTGTTTTTTCTAAGAAAATCAAGGCATTTTTGAGGACCGATTTATTTGGATTTGATAAAATCTGTTCAAAATTTTTTAGACTATTTTTAACTTGAAAAGCGGGCGAAGAAATAATCTTTTGCAAATTTTTAAGCGTACTATTTAGGACTTTTGCCTGCGAATTTCTATAGGTTGCAAATAATGCTGTTTGTAAATCAATAATCTCTTTAATTGTCGGTACTAAAAAATCAAAAAGTCCGATAAACCAACTAATGGCTCGTTTATTAAATACTGGTTTTGAAGTAGCCTGTAAGCAGGCGGTGAATAAGCGAACTCTATCAATATCACCACTATCCACAGAAATTTTGATGGTAGTATACCAACAATTTTTTGGTAAATCTGCTTTATTTTTTAAGTTCAATTGTTTTTCCAAACCATAAATATTCGTTGGGAACTCAAAAAGATACCAAAGATGCTGTGCTAAAGTAATTGGAAAAATCCCTAATTTTTCAGGAGAAAATTCATGTACCAATCGCTGGTCGATTGTTTTAGGAAAAATAATTAGGGGGAAAAGCCGAGCAATTAATAATTCAGAAGGTTTAAAATACCCTTTTTTCAACATTTGGATAACCAACTCGTAGGAAATACTCGTCGGAATAATCTTTTGGTCTGCAAAGCTGTTGAGGTAAGTATTAAACCAAGTCGGACAATACCAGTGTAAAATACATTCGACCGTAAAAGGAGTAATTATTATGTTGGCAGTTAACCAATCATGGAGTGGATGACTTGAATCGGTCACACAAACAAAAATCGAATAATTAAGTATACGTTCTTGTTTTAGAGAGGCTTTTTTTGCGTAAAAATGTTTATGATTAATTAGCCTATCTTTGATTTCCAGATATTCTTTAGTAGTCTTACTTAATAGCGGTAGTAAGGCTTTTTTTGCAGCTTCATCCAATTGTTGTAAAAATGGAATGATAGCTTTCTCATCATGTGCTAAAACAATTTTTTTCCAGTGTTCGTTTTGGTTCATTTACCTGAGCCTCTTTCTGCGTTAATTATGGTTATTTGGTAATTAAGGCGAAAATAGGAAATATTTTGATTTAAGTAAATGAGTAGCTTAATTTTGTGTTTGTTTTTTTATCTATAGTTAATTTTTAAGGTAATGGTGAGGGAATTCGACAATACGGTAATACACTCAATTCAGCATAGGGCTTAGTGCATAGGGCGGAGGCGTCTAAATGAACAAATCGTTGCTAAATTTTAAGGGTTACAAGAGAAAATCTTTCAAAAAAAAATAGATTTTCCCTTTGCCCCACGCCCTATGCTGACTAATAACTTCAATTTTAAACAATGACAATAACCGGAAACATAGTAGACATACCCAATAGAAATATTTTTCATGGAACAATTACGATTGAGGGGAAAAAAATAGTGGAGATTGAACCCAAAGAAGGAACGAGTAATCAATATATATTGCCTGGATTTGTAGACGCTCATATCCATATAGAAAGCTCGATGTTAGTACCTTCGGAATTTGCAAGATTAGCGGTTTTGCATGGTACGGTTGCTACGGTATCTGACCCACATGAAATAGCCAATGTAATGGGGATAGCTGGCGTCGAATATATGATTGAAAATGGCAAAAAAGTACCCTTGAAATTTAATTTTGGCGCACCTTCTTGTGTGCCAGCTACTACTTTTGAAAGTGCTGGTGCAACGATTGATGTAGCGGGAGTCACTCAATTATTAGAAAATCCAGACATTAAATATCTGGCAGAAATGATGAATTATCCTGGGGTTTTATTTGAAGACCCGATGGTAATGGCAAAATTGGCAGCGGCCAAAAAATTAGGCAAACCGATTGATGGGCATGCCCCTGGCGTAAGCGGCAAAGATGCAGCCAAATACATAGCCGCAGGAATTAGTACGGACCATGAGTGTTTTACTTACGAAGAAGCCTTGGAGAAATTGCAGCATGGCATGAAAATATTAATTCGAGAGGGGAGTGCTGCCAAAAATTATGAGGCTTTACATCCCTTAATCGACGAATATCCTGATAAAATAATGCTTTGTTCTGATGATAAACATCCAGATGATTTAATTGAAGGGCATATTAACCAGTTGGTTGCTAGAGCTTTACGAGATGGATATGATTTGTTTAATATTTTACAAGCCGCTTGTCTCAATCCTGTAGCACATTATAATTTAGACGTAGGAATATTAAAAATTGGAGATGCTGCGGATTTTATTTTGGTTGATAATCTGACTGATTTTAAAGTGAATGCGACTTATATTAATGGGAAATGTGTCATGGAAAATGCCGTGATAAACTTCCCAAAAGTGACCGCTCCAATCATTAATCAATTTAATACCTCCTTTAAATCAGCCCTTGAGTTTCAGCTAAAAGCGAAACCCAATCAAACTGAAATGCGAGTGATACAGGTAATTGATAAAGAAATTGTGACGGAGAGTTTCCGCACTTTTCCCAAAATAGCCAATGATTGTATTATTCCTGACCTAGCCAATGATATACTAAAATTAACGGTCGTTAATCGCTATCAAAATGCGTCACCTGCGGTCGCTTTTATTCGTGGATTTACCCTTAAAAATGGAGCAATTGCTTCTTGTGTAGGGCATGATTCTCATAATATTATTGCCGTTGGAACAACTGATGAACAATTGGCAAAAGCGGTCAATTTAATTATTAAAAATAAAGGGGGAATTGCTGCTGTATCTGGAGAAAACGAGTTAGTTTTGCCATTGCCTATCGCAGGCATTATGACCAATGCAGATGGCCGAATGACTGCTGAAAAATATGCAACCATCGACCAATTTGTGAAAAAAGAAATGAATTGTGGATTAACCGCCCCTTTTATGACTTTATCCTTTATGGCATTATTGGTTATTCCAGAACTAAAGTTAAGTGATAAAGGTTTATTTGATGGGAAGACGTTTGAATTTGTTGTTTAGTTAATAATTCAATCCGCAACCGGCAACCCGTAACTGGCAACCCGCAACAAAAAAGAATAAATGCTTCAAAAAATTTTAACAGAATTAGCCAAAACCAATACTACCTTAGTAGCCGTATCCAAAACAAAACCAGTCTCCGCTATTCAGACGATGTATGACGAAGGACAACGGATTTTTGGCGAAAATAGAGTACAAGAATTGGTCGAAAAAGAAGCCGTTTTACCAAAGGATATTGAATGGCATCAGATAGGCCATTTACAGACCAATAAGGTGAAATATATTGCGCCTTTTGTGAGTTTGATTCATGCGGTAGATAGCTTGAAATTATTAAAAGAAATTAATAAACAAGCGGCAAAAAATGACCGAGTAATTGATTGCTTATTACAATTTCACATTGCGGAAGAAAGTAGCAAATTTGGATTCGATGAGGCGGAAGTCACAACGATATTGGAAAGTGAAGCTTTTAAGCAATTTCAAAATATTCGGATTATTGGCGTGATGGGAATGGCTACTTTTACGAATGATGAAGTGCAAGTAAAACAAGAATTTGGACACTTAAAAAATATATTTGATACGCTGAAAAGTACTTTTTTTCCTACCGATAATTATTTCAAAGAGATTTCTATGGGGATGTCTGGAGACTATCAATTAGCGGTGGAAGAAGGTAGCACGATGGTTAGGATTGGCAGCTTACTTTTTGGTAGTAGATAAGACAAGATACACTTAGTAGAAGCCTTTAAGGCAAAGTGGCAGAAATAATCAACCATTTATACCGCCTTTTTCCCTTCTAAGAAACTCAAAAAATGCGTCCATAATCCATTATGCAAGCATTTTTTGAATTCCTTAGAAGAAAAATTGACTGGTCTAACTGGCTA
>JBGCFJ010000515.1:0-3187 GCA_045106885.1 Saprospiraceae bacterium | reverse complement strand
CGTATTTTTTGTCTTTAGTAATTTTATAAGCAGCCGTCAAACTAGCTACCCAACGACTTAAATCTCGCATGGCTAAACGATGCGCAATAAAATTTTCTGGATTGGTCTGCCCATCTTTTCGCATATATGGCCCATCAGGGTCTGCTGGATTTAGCCACCAATAATCTCCTTCTGAGTAAAAATCGTTCGGTGTTCCCGCACTTCTTTCACATATTGTTGAAGTTACGGTAATAGGCTCTTTTTCTAAATATCTATTGGCTTCTTCAATAATAGCTTGTTCAGAGAAAAGGGTAGGTTTTACTGTTGAATCAACCGTGTTGGGAGATTTACAACTTATGATAATTACTAATATGATAAATAAATATTTATACAAATTTTAGAATTTATTGAATTTATAAATGCTGGTTTTGTTTATTTTAATAATAGGTAGCACTTTCTTCTCATTAAGATTTATAAGTCCAACCTATTGCCTCTTTTTCAAAAGAATAATTATGCGTTTTGTTTTTAAAATTTAAACTGATAGTTAGCTGGGTTCCCTTAATAGTCAGCTTTGCCGTTTTTTTAATAGCATCTATTTCTTCCTCATTTTCAATTGGTAAAATGAGTGTAGCTATGACCGTTTCTTTTGATTTTGTATGTATCCCATAATAAGGAATCCACTCAAACTCACGAGTAGCATGGACAGGCTGATAGGCGTGCTTTCCTTCTTTGATGGTTAAATCATCTCCACTTAAAGACAATAATAGCATTTGCCCTTCTTTACCCTTTAAATGAAGGCTTTTTTCTTCCACTTTCGCTTTTGCTTCGGTGTGAAAACGGACTTCAATCTCAGCAGCTTTTTTGGTGGCTTCGATTTCATCTACTATAAGTGTTAAATTAGGCTTGGTTAGAATAACATGCCTTCTCCAATTTTTTAATTCTTTTTTAGGATAAGCATTGGTTGGATTCATCAAGACATAATCTTTCTGTTCGCTTGTTTGAAAGTCGAGTACTTTTCCACCAATGGAATAATCAAAAGGCTGTTTGCGATGTTTGCCTGAAATTTGTCCTTCTCCATTAACAAATACGACGTTGTGCCCCTCTGAATTTGCTTGTGGGTATTCCCACCGTACCTCATCGAAAAATTTTTCATCATAATAAACCTTCCCTGCATCTTTGATAAAATTCTGCCCTTGCCAATGCAAAATAAAATGGCCAATATCCAAATGACCGTGATGTGGGTCATCATTTAAGCCTGCTTTTCCTGCTATAACTACTTTGTCCGTACTTTCAAAATCGCTACGCAATACCCACCAATCAATGCTTCGAAAATGTTTAGAGGTATTTTTGGGTGGAGTAGGCTCAATAGTTGGTCTAGGAAATAATATATCTTCGATTTTTCGACCTTTTTGCCCTGTTAGGTTTCGATACCAAGCTGCTGTGCCACTCTGGGTTTCCTGTGCCAATAGATTAAGAAAAGAAGAATGCCGAATTACTTTATTACCAGAATCGCCAAAATCTACGGAACGATTTGGAGCGAGGTATAAGTTAACGGGAAAATTAACTGGATTATCTTTTAGTTTTGGATGTTGAAATAAGTTGTATTTTCCGTTGGTAATTCTTTTTAGAGCATAGGCAAATTTAGCAGAAGTTTCTAACCCAAAACGCCAATAAGAGCCTCCTTCTTGCCAACCGCCGTCTTGTCCCAATTGGTCCATCATCTGGTATATGCCATTGTAGGATTCGGTAAGGGCATCGACTAATTGAGGATGCTCACCCAATAATGCCAAGGCAGTTGTGCCAAAACCTGAAAAACAGACCCCAGTCCAATTACAACGATAAGAAGTTGTCCACCAATGAAATTCGTAATCACCTCTTACTGGAGTAATGACGTTTTCTAATAGAGCACCTCGAATTTTATCTCTTTGTGGAACTGATAAAGCCTCATAAGTCCAATCATACATCAAAGCCAAAGACCGTCCTGTAGCGGAATTTCCCAAATCGAAGTTGAAGTTAACCTGGTCGTCAGGCACATTCCAAGGCATAATTCGACTATAAATAATGGGAAAGGTATGTGCTTGCATCGTCCAACTTGGATACTCGCAGATTACTGCCGCAAAATCAAAAGCCTTTTGCGCATACTTCTGCTCACCCGTCATTTGGTAAACAAAAGCTAAATCATAAGCGTAAGACCGATAACTTCTTAATTTTCTTTCGTATTCATTGGCCCTATCTGTTTCTGTCCAGCCTGCTCTCGTATTTCTACCCCGTTCGGGAATGGTATTATCAACGGGTATTTGTAAAAGCATATTCGCCTCCGCTAATTGTTTTCGCCAAATATCATTGGTTTCTGCATCCTTATCAATTCTATCTAAAATTGCCTGTTTTTCTGCCGCCGAAAAATAGATATACGGATGTTTTAGATTAGCTATATCAATAGTTTTTGCCAATTGTTCTTTTTGAACAGTTTGCCCATTTATCAGCGTAAATGGAATTATAAAGCAAAAAATAAAGATATATTTAAGCATCTTAATCTATTTTGAAGTTAAAAAATCTTCTCGAACTGGAGTGAAATTATCTACTAGGCGAACTTCTTTGGTTAAAAGTTTTACTGTATGCATTTTCATGGGTGGCACAGCAAACATATCTCCAGCCTTCAAGTGCTGTTCGGGCTCTCCTTCACAATAAAAAACCAACTCTCCTTTGGCGACATAGGAAGTTTGACGATGGGGATGATTATGCGGTGGCTCTGCTTTCTCCCAAGGACCATCCGAAAAATCAATAATTACGGTCATTAAATCTTCCGTGTATATAATTTTACGTTTTAATCCCTCTCGAACTTCTTCATATGGAATCACCTCAAATTTTAGTACTGGCATCTATTTTGGTTTATAAATAATCGGTGATGTATCCTACATCACCGATATTACATATCATTCCTTATGGAATGGACAATTTTACTTCACAAAATTTTCAATTACTTTCTTAAAGTCTTCCTCTGATTTCACTTGACTGTTTCCCTGCTCCCATGCTGCTAGGAAGGCGTATTCTACTTCATTCGTTGGCGCATTTTTAAAGATATAAGTATGCGTTAAATCATCTTTAATCTTTTCAAGCTGTAGCTTTTTATCCGCAAAAATGGCCATCCCCATATAGTCTTTATGAAAGGACTGTTTCCCCCAAGTATAGGCGTAGAATTTATTACCGT